>NZ_JBHIMK010000299.1:0-1401 GCF_042194085.1 Bartonella sp. MU70NMGDW | reverse complement strand
GCTTAGGTGATCTGGTTTTGACATGTACTGATAATCAGTCGCGTAATCGCCGTTTTGGAATACTTCTTGGTAAAGGAATAGATATAAAAGAAGCGGAAAAACAAATTGGTCAGGTTGTGGAAGGGTACTTAAATACTAGGGAAGTACATACGTTGGCGCAGCGTATTGGGGTAGAAATGCCCATTGTAGAACAAATTTATCAAATTCTCTATTGTGGTAAAAACATAACTGAAGCGGCAAACACATTACTAAGCCGCGCCCTCAAGGATGAAATACAATGATATCTTGTTTTTTTAAATAATTCCAATCGTGAAAAATAGAAACATGCTATGATAGGCATATAAAATAGATTGTATTGATGGTTGTATAAGGCAGTCATATTCCAGCAAATTATAGATTCATATCATTCGATTCTTTATAAAATATGGCTGAAATATAAAAGTTTTAGCTTTTGTCTAAGAGCTATGTCTTTGAAAATAGATTATCGTTTCCACTTACGCATGTTTATGTAATGTAATGAACAAGATATTTTGATTATCTTTTAAATTCATCTCACAATGATATTTGCAAACAGAATAATACAAGCCTCATTAGGTAGAAGCATCTTATTTATGTAATATATAAGCTAAAAATATCATTGTTATTATCCAATTTGCAATATTATTTTCTGCGTGTAACAGCTTTTGTATCTAGATAGGGGCAGGGATATTGTGTATCTCTGTTTTTTTTAATTCTTTAAAACAAGAAAACAATATAATTTGGGAAGAAGATGAAATTTTAAAGATGAAAACCAGTTCTTATCTTTACAATTATTTTTAAATTCAGTTTTACGCTATCTAAAGCAATATCTTTTAAATAATGGAGATTATCTCACACCTTTATTTTTCTCATTTTCTAATGAAAGCATTTCTCTGATGTGTCAGGTAAAATAGAACGCCCAAAAAACCCGATTTCTGTTGTATATTCACGCGTTTGTTTTAAAGAGACCTTTCTTAAAACTCCAAAGCCCAATTCGTGACGGGGACCGTGAATAGTGTAACGATAAAGCCATTGTGCACATCCCTATCTTTACGTTTATGAAGGAGGAAACCGAACATCATCACACATCCTACCAAACCCCAATGTTGAGACAGCTCTTGGCACTTGAAGCTGTTCAGTAGAGATATTTAAGCCTTTTATTTTCTCACATGTCAATTATGTTTTTTATATGCAAGAAATGATTTTTGGAATTATAACTTTGAAAGTCTCAAATTTAAAAAATGTTATTATACTTGTTTGTGGCTGTCATTTAAACTGAAAAAATAATGTGATTATAAAAATAAAATGATTTATATGAATAATTCATTTTATTTTTGTATTGAATTAATTAAAAATATGTGTTTGCTTGTCACAAGCGGGTTA
>NZ_JBHIMK010000298.1:0-1413 GCF_042194085.1 Bartonella sp. MU70NMGDW | reverse complement strand
GAGCTTCATTTTTGCTATAAACTTCCGCACCATCAACTTTAAGAGGTCCCTTCAACATGCTTCCGGTTGTGTTTAGACTGCTAACGACTTTGTTGTTATGGATAAGGTTAAACGACGAATTACCCAACAGTTCTAAGCCACCACTCATAGTGACTTTGCTGGTAAATTTATTATAACTTCGCCATTCATTTGGGCTGGCTAGGCGACCATAGGCTGTGAGGTCTTCATTGATCTTGGCTCTAAAATCGTCAAGACCCACAATATCTTCGGTTTTATGTTGATGTGCGCCTAATAGAGAGACAGCACTGCCAAAGGTGAAGTTATTATTGCTTGATTTATAGAGAACATAATTGTTGGCTGCATCTTGTGCTCCCTCGATATCGCTTAAATCAGCAAATGAGAAGGTTTTATCGGCTGACATTTTGCCTTTGAGAGCCGCTTCAAGGTCTGTGATTTCGCTTATGCTATGCGTGTGTTTTGAAGGTGCTTTTCCCTCTACCTTTTCCTCAATATCAACAATGGCTTGATCAATTTTGGTCAAGTTTTCCCGCAAGATTGGGAATTCAGAACTGATAAAGCGTCCTTCTTTAGGCAATTCCATGTCGAGTTTTTTCGTTTTTGTCATGTCTCATTCTCCCCTCATAATATACCAGCACCAAAATCACACACCATGGACCGTGCCGCCGGTCCACCGGTAAGGGTCAATTTCAAGCGCGCTTGTTTGGCTGTTTTATCACCACTGATAAATTTGCGCTCTGTCCAAAGCGGTTCAGCGAGTTGCTCTGTTTCCTCTAATTTCAAAGGAGTGAAAGCACCATCATCCAGTTGCATCTCGAGTGTAAAGGTTGCACCGCCTGGTAAAAAGGTTTTGATATAACTGGTTAACCTTGCCTTTTCTCCAAAGGAAAAAGCACGGGTGACATAAGTGGCTTCTTTATGGATCTTTCCTGCAATCAATTGAACAGGAGCAAACAAAACAGGTGAGAGCTTTTCGGTGCCTTTGAGAATGGCGCGAAGCTTTATCTTTTCACTGATATATTCGGTAAGACTGAGTAATTGAAAGGGTAGAAGTTGATAAACCGTGCCGTTGTTTCGTTCAATTTCAAAGATGACAGAACAATCGCTTGAAGGCAATTCAATGGCTGCACGGATTTGCAAATCAGAACAATCAACAAGATCAAAAGTGCCAAGATCAATGGTTTTTTCTGTTTGTGTGTAGCGGGCTGCCAACACTCGAAAAGCTAAAGCCTCATCTTGATGAGCAGTCCAGCTTTGTGCGTTAACTGAAGAAAATCGTGGACCGGTCACGTAAGGGTGGCTTGAGACATATCTCTGGTGTTCTGCATCAAAATCCCCAAGCTTTGCTAAGGAGACAGAATGATTACTATCATCTGTCTTGATAACGAAAGCCGT
>NZ_JBHIMK010000297.1:0-1415 GCF_042194085.1 Bartonella sp. MU70NMGDW | reverse complement strand
TTTTTACTTTTTTTGATTTATTCTCAATTGAAAAGAGGTTTAAAATACTCTTGCCAAAGTAAGAAGGTCCTTCAGAGGGTTTCATTTTTTTTAAATGAAAACCTCTAAATGTTTGGATTTTAAAAATCTTAAAAAAAGAAATCATTATTGTAGAGGCAATTATTTATTTGCTTTATTCCCATTTTTAAAAATGGGAATAAAAATAGATTTTATTTATATAAAATTATTTTTATAAAAGATGTATTTTATCTTTAATGATAACTTTTAATTTCAAACATTGATGTCTAATAATAACTCATTGTTTTATATATTGAATGATTCATTATACCGCATTTTTTCGTTTTGAAGCTATTTATGCGGATCAATTAAAAGTATTCATTTGCACGTTATATGTGAAATTATCGTATAGATAAACACTTGAGAAATAAATAAAATGATTTTTATCAACTCTTTCAAAGGCAAGGAGGTATTGCTAAGATTGAGAGTTGGAAAATAGTATGATGCCATGGCTTTTATTATAAATAAAGATGGAGCTGCTCAATCGATTTCATTTTATACCATTTACGGGAGTCATTGTGAAATGGGCTTGGGGCGATTTAAGAGATATCTCTTTAGAAAAGCGTGTGACTGCATAATGCAATAGCGAGAATGTCATGATTTCTGAAGGCTTTCTCAGGATTCTTAACAATTTACGTTCGTTATCTTGGTTTTTACTGTAAAACACTATTATTTTGGGGGATATAAAGCCTATAAAACTTGATGTATTAAATGTTTTATGACAGTGTGGAGAACAAGGCAAGGTTGTTTGTAAAGCGTTGAAATGGTTAGCAGGAGGAACATCCTGTTAGATAAGACTCCGGAGTGTTTAAAGACTTGTTTGATGTTTTTTGCTTTTAGGATGGGGAGGAGGTCATGTGGGGGGTATGGAGATAATATATGCCTTGATTGTTGTTTCTTCTATTTTTCAAAATGATTGCTACATGAGCAGTTTTTTTTAAGTTTAATTTTTTCCTTGGAAAAAATTATATGAGATCTTTTTCATTGCGGATGGAACTTAATAATTCTCTCTCCTGAAAGAAATTGTAATTTATAATGTGCGAATAACTGCAGTGCTCTCTTATAGAGGCGCGGTAGTTTGAAAAAAGTAATCTTATTTGTGCTATTTTAAAATCAATCAATCGCTTTTTGCATTCATTGCAAAAAATACATTCTGTTGTAGAATATTGCGTTTCTACTTTATTGTAAAAACCAAAAATCCTATTTCCTCACTTTTATTAATGAATCCCTCATGTCTAAAAACTTTAGAAAAAACAATAAACTACGTTGAATAAAAGAAAAGTGGCTCCCCGGGCCGGATTCGAACCAGCGACCAACCGGTTAACAGCCGGTTGCTCTACCGCTGAGCTACCGGGGAA
>NZ_JBHIMK010000296.1:0-1416 GCF_042194085.1 Bartonella sp. MU70NMGDW | reverse complement strand
TGTATAACGGAAAAATTAAGAGCGTGTATTATCTTTTTGAACATTCAACCACTGTCTTACTTTATCACAATATTTATCTTAAGAAGGTACTTTTACAAAGATACTGATAATCCATAAATCGCCCTCACCTAATTCACCTTCTCGCTCATCCTTCCATGCATTGCCCGTCCACCTTTTAAACCACCTTAAATTTTTGATATAGAATTTTTTCTTTAATTTTTTTTATTGAATCATAAAAATGATATGCCTCAATCTCACCTCTATACATCTTTATACGCTTTGATTCTTATTTCTAAAGCCCAGACAGCCTGCATATCGCACTGTTTTTATATTTAATATATATTTTTAGATTTATTCGTAACTTGTTAGAAAAGTTGCTATATTTTGATAGAAAATCCTCTATCAATTCACTTTTTTCAAAAGGTTCTGAAAGGATTCTTTAAAAGTCTGTAAAGTTAAAGACTATTTAATACGTATTGTTTCTTTTTTAGAAATCAAAATTGGTGATGCCCCATTCCTTACCAGCAATTGTGTTATTTGCAGAGCAATCTGTATAAGATGGTGTAACCTCTTTTATGAAATTAACTAAAGTTTTTTGAATTTCTAGCATATTGTTTAAAGACAAAAAACTCCCCTTTATTTATGCAAAAAGCTTAGACATCGGCTGATAATCCTCTCGCTTATAAAAATCCTTTCTTTATAACCTTCAGAACCACAATTAAAGTGGTAAAAGATAGAACAAGATTTTTAGACGATCATAACGCACAATAAAAATAGACCAGTTTAAATATTCAATGCTAACACCTGCTAAACAGAGGAAAATAAGTTTTAGCACGCCTTCAAATTGGAAGGGCTTAAGCCCCCAAGCGCTACGATGGGTTTCACCTCTCATCGTACGATTTACTTTCTCTCAAAAATTTAATCGCTGTAAATATAAAAATCTTGAAGCCCATTCTAAATCCGTGAGAGTTTCTGGAGCTTGCTGTATTAAACGTTGAAACTCCTCACAGCTGCTTATCTGAAATGCTAACATTTTTCATAAAAGGACGATAGTGGTGTTGTAACATCCCCCAAAAGTTTACGCCATAACCTGAGAGATTATTGTTGATTTCAGGGGATAGAATCAATTTCAGCTCAAAGAAAATCCCACCCATACTAACAAAAAGGCTTATTTTACTTGCTATGAAGAATGTTCTCAATAATTTTGATAATTTTTTGGTAAAATTTCTTTTGCCACCAATATCAGCTGCAACAGGTGTGGAATTAACAGGATTATAATTTTTTATTCTAAAATGTATCCATCATTTTTTACATTCTTTCATCTATCTTAGCCTTCTTCTCACAGCTTCAAGTGATAAAAAGTAACTGCAATGTTAAGTTGTCTTGCATCGAACAAATTGCTCGCAAACTATCCCT
>NZ_JBHIMK010000295.1:0-1419 GCF_042194085.1 Bartonella sp. MU70NMGDW | reverse complement strand
TTTTTGCTGAAGCAAACGCTAAGCAAAATCAAGCTATAAAGAACCAGAATAAGAATATATATAAAAAAACTAAAACTATCGTTTTAGCAAAAAAAGAAATTGGTTCTGAAAATTTAGAAATCGCGGATTTGGTTGACGAGCCAACAGAGGTTGCTGCTGTTGAGACCACATCAGAGCAAATCACAACGGGTGTAGACAACCAACATCCCATTCACGAACAAGAGAACGTTCCCAAAAAAGCAAAACGAGCGAAAGCTAATCGCGGTTGTCGATTGCCTGAGGATTTTGAACCTAATTTGCAATACGTAATTGATCAAGGATTAACGCATCATGAGGCAGTGTCAGAATTTGAACGGTTCACAAATTACTGGATAGCAAACCCAGGTAAAAATGCAAACAAACGAGATTGGCAAAGGACTTGGTACAATTGGATTACACATCCAAAGTGGGGTTTTTTAGCACAGAAAAAAGCAAGATTAGAACAGAAGAAACGGTTAGGTGGTTATCATGGAAAATTCACTCAGAAAACTTTCACAGAACAGCTTGCAGAAGGCTTCAAAGAGCTCAGAGATCATCTCTCATCTGGAGAAGATTATGGAAATGATCAGTCCGGGGTATCCATTGACGCTGAAAGCTGCGAAGACATTGACGAAACAGGAGGAAGCGCAAACCTTAGATGCTTGCAATCGTCTACAAGCGTTGCTCTCTGTGAAAGCTTCAGTTAAACAAATTGAGCAAGCTTCTTTCCTACTCTCAAGCATGAGAGTCCCTGCGAACACAGATTCCAAAGCCGTTGTCCTATCCTATAGCATGATGCTGGAACGGATTTCAGCATATGCTCTGAAAAAGGGTGTCGAAGATATCGTAACTGGTCAAGCAATTGGGATATCAAAAACATTTATGCCAACTTGTGGAGAGCTTTTAACTTATTGCCAGACAGTAGAAAATACCCTTCTTTCAAAAGCCGAAAGTGTACGTAGAGCAATTGAAAACACACGTGAGAAAGCACTCAAAGAAAAAACAGCGAAAGAGCATTTTAGACCACTAACGCTTGTTCACAAGCAAGAGCTTGAAGAAACTTTAACTGGTCTTGGGGGAACAGTGAAAAACATTGCAGGTTAGCAAACTAGTGAAAAGTGCTGATCATTTTACGATTATATATATATTTAAATCGATAAAAAGGTACCTTACAAAGCGATTTTAAGATTTTATGATGAAAATATCTATAACACAAAAACGCTCTGTACGATCAGATTTGAGGTAAATAGATCAATTGGTAAAATTATGGACTAAAAACATGAGAATATTAAAGGACCTGTTCTTAAAAAAGCGTAAACAGCCAATGCAAAAAGAGTTTGTTGCAACAGCTGTTGGTTATGTTCCTTGGGGGGACGGAGCAGAGGAGTATTTTTACAACCT
>NZ_JBHIMK010000294.1:0-1432 GCF_042194085.1 Bartonella sp. MU70NMGDW | reverse complement strand
GTCTCTGATGAAGAAGTTGAATCCATTGTTGCACATCTTAAACTGCAAGGAAAACCTGATTATTTAGCAACCGTCACGGATAATGAAGACGATAACAAAGAGGATACTTCTGCTGATTCAACGGTTGAAGTTTCTGAGGAAGAAAATTTTGATGAAGAGGGTGAGGAACTTTATAACCAGGCTGTAAAGATTGTTATGCGTGATAAAAAATGTTCAACATCTTATATTCAGCGTCGACTTTCAATCGGCTATAATAAAGCAGCGTCTCTCGTCGAGCGGATGGAAGAAAAAGGCATTGTTGGAGCCGCTAATCATGTTGGAAAACGTGAAATTTTACTCAATGAAGGAAAATAAACAAACACATTTTAAAATGTGCGATTTTTTAAATATCTGACAGTCATTATTTAAATGTGCTTGTTTTATTTTTTTATATAATATTAAAAAATTTAATGGAGAGTAATAAAGCAAAAGCGATTTTTTGACTGCTGATGAGGTAAACAAGCTGATACCAAAAGGGGAAATATTTTTAACATTTCTAGATGATCTGGAATATAAAGAAATTAAACAAATCTTTATATGAGAATAGATGATTTGTGTTTTCTTTTCTGATTGAAGAAAAATTCTTTGGTTAAATAATGAAGTGGTATATTTTTCTGTTTTCTCTTCTATAGCCATTCTAATGAAAGAAAGATCTTTGGGAGATTATTGAGAGCATCATAAAAAAGTACCTAATATGCAAGTTCTGTTGCATTGGGTACTTTAAAGCGCTACGCTGAATTTATTATCATTTGATATTATTGGCTCAAGAAAGGTGTTCTTACGAGAAACTTTATTTGAAAAAGAAATTTCTATTTTTATAATACAGTATATTGATTTATAGTAATTTATCATTATTCACAGTGAATAAAAGTCTCAAACATTGTAAGATTTTCTCATTTCAAATCTGTTTCTGTTGAAACAATTAAAGCTATTTTCTTGCGTATCATAATAATGTAGGGGTAAAAAAGTTTAAAAAATAAAAATGCTGCTTATGAACGCCTTCAAATGCCAAAAACTATTGGCAACATTAGGGGCTAAGATTAGTATAATGATGGTGCTAACCAGCTCTTTTATAAGAATAAAAATGGTAATGCACAATGCCTTGATATCCTCTATGGGGACCTTACATTACACCATTTACAGATGCCGTCGTAAAATAAGCTTGGGGATCTTGGGAGATATCTTTTTAAAACAGGCACATGAATGCGTAAAATAAGTGTATTCTTTTTGAGTACTATTTATGCGAGGGAAATGTTACCATTATTGTAAAAAGATTTATTACAATAATGCGTGAATAAGAAACAAGAGCTGGAAGCTTCTTTTTATTCTTGTTTTGTTGATGAAACAGTCAAAATTTTGCTACAGACAATTGATATGAGATATCAAGTTATTT
>NZ_JBHIMK010000293.1:0-1433 GCF_042194085.1 Bartonella sp. MU70NMGDW | reverse complement strand
TTCATTTCTGTAACGTAATAGAATTTCTCAGGATTAGAGATCTCTGTAAATTTTGGATTACCCTTTTTAAAGGTCACTGGATAAGGCTCTACAGTTTCATAATTCACGTGCAAATGACCCAGTTTATGTCCTGCTGTTACAAATTTCCAAAAATCATCAGCAGTTTTTACACAAGGGATACGAGGCAATTCCTTAGAGAGATTATCAGCATAACGAGCACGGTAATCTTCCGAATGTAACAATCCGTAGACGTAATAGAACAAATCATCTTTAGTGATTTTTTCATTCGGATAAGCTGCTTTAAAATGTGCTAATCCTTCATCAGTAATGGCATCACGCCTCTGTAAACCAGCTGTTTTGCTTTCTTCTGTAGCATTTGCAAACAAATGTGACTGTTTTTCATTTTTATTTTTTGAGATCGTAGTATTTTCGTAAATGTAGCGTGGAAAGCATTGACCTTTTTCTATTGCATCTAAACTAGGTAAAGCTTTATTCATCAATACAGAAAATCTTCTTGCTCCTATGCCTGTAACTTGTATTACCTTATTTTCAACCGCTTGCCCTATCGGGAATATCCGCGTCTGATAAGCACCATCGCAGTTGAGAGCAGAATCACAATAAAGCCACTGTTGTGTAAAAGGACGATACAAGCTTTTGATAAGGTAATTTTCCTTAAAATTGAAAGACTTTCCTTTTACCAAGTCTTTTTTGAGATTATAGCTCCAACTAATTTTTTTCGTGTCAGAATTTACGAAGCTATTTACAGCATTTGCACGTATTTTATTATCAGTATGTGGATAGGCATCATTAAAACGTTTTACCTCGCTATTATAGAAAGCAATCATATTACGCATATTTTTTGCCAAAACTTCACAGCTTGAGTTGTATGTCCAAGCATCACGGCTCGTCATAATGCCACGAGAAAAGTTTTTAAAAAGCTTTTTATCATACCCTTTTTTAACACCTAGAGCCAGGAATGTTTTGAAACTGTCATCGCGTTGACTAAGCCAATCATTATGTCTATCCGGTTTTATTATTTGCCAACCTTGTTTACTTCGTGTAATACCATCAATGCTTCCAAGGGATTCAATTATTGTAAGCTTTTCTTGCCTCGTGAGATAGTCTCCAATATCACGAAAATATATCTTACCACGCTGTTGTGCATTTGGATTTTTTACGAGAATGGAAATCGCTATAGGGGCTCGAGATCCAGAACCAAAAATTTTACCACCTTCTTTTCGAGAAAGTTCTCCAGAAGTTCGTTGATTACCCCGTAAATGAAAAATATAAAGGCTCGAAAACTCCTCAACGAGACATTTTCGTAGACTGTCCATAGAACTTCCATTAATAAAACCGGCATTTGTAACAAAACCAATCACACCACAATCTTTTATACGGTCACTTGCCCAGCGAATGGCACGAATATAACTATC
>NZ_JBHIMK010000292.1:0-1433 GCF_042194085.1 Bartonella sp. MU70NMGDW | reverse complement strand
TTCATTTCTGTAACGTAATAGAATTTCTCAGGATTAGAGATCTCTGTAAATTTTGGATTACCCTTTTTAAAGGTCACGGGATAAGGTTCCACATCTTCATAATTTACATGCAAATGACCCAATTCACGCCCAGCTGTTACAAACTTCCAAAAATCTTCAGCATTCTTTACACAAGGGATGCGAGGCAATTCTTTAGAGAGGTTATCAGCATAACGAGCACGGTAATCTTCCGAATGTAAAATCCCATAAACATAATAGAACAAATCATCTTTTGTTATGGTTTGATTAGGATAAGCGGCTTTAAAATGTTCTAGTCCCTCATCAGTAATGGCATCACGCCTTTGTAAACCAGCTGTTGTGCTTTCTTCTATAGAGTTTGTAAATAAAAGGGATTGGTTTTTATTTTTACTCTTTGAAACTGGAGTGTGTTCGTAAAAATATCTTGGAAAGCATTGACCTTTTTCTATTGCATCTAAACTAGGTAAGGCTTTATTCATCAATACAGAAAATCTTCTTGCTCCTATACCTGTAATTTGTATTACCATATTTTCAACCGTTTCCCCTATCGGAAATATTCGCGGCATTTGTAAAACCATTTCATTAAAGGCACGATTGTAATAGAGCCACTGTTGTGTAAAAGGACGATATAAACTTTGCATAAGGCATGTAGCTTCAAATTTAAAAATCTTTCCTTTTGCTAAATCTTGTTTAAGAGCACGGCTCCAACTGATTTTTCTGGCATCTGTATTGACGAAATTGTCTACAACTTTTGTAAGTGTTTTACGATCAACATGTCCATAAGCATTATTAAAACGCTTTACTTCACTGTTATAGAAGGCAATCATATTACTTATGTTTTTAGCTAAAATTTCATGGCTTGAATTGTATACCCAAGCATCACGGTTAGTTACAACACCACACGAAAAATTTTCAAAAAGCTTTTTACCATGACCTTTCTTAACACCCATGGCTAAAAATGCTTTGAAATTGTTATCACGTTGACCAAGCCAATCACCATGTTTATCTGGTGTGATTATTTGCCAACCTTGTTTACTTCGTGTAATACCATTAATGCTACCAAATTCTTTAATTGTTTTAAGCTTTTTTTCTCTTGTGAGGTAATCTCCAATATCACGGAAATATATTTTCCCCTGTTGTTTGGATTTTGGATTTTTTACGAGAATAGAGATAGCAATAGGCGCCCGAGAACCTTCTCCAAAAATTCCACCACTTTCTTTTTTGCGTTGTTCTCCAGAAGTCCGAGCATTTCCTCGTAAATGGAAAATATAAAGGCTCGAAAACTCCTCAACTAGGCATTTGCGTAAACCATCCATAGATTTTGTATCTATATAACTTGCATTTGTAACAAAACCAATCACACCACAATCTTTTATACGGTCACTTGCCCAGCGAATGGCACGAATATAACTATC
>NZ_JBHIMK010000291.1:0-1452 GCF_042194085.1 Bartonella sp. MU70NMGDW | reverse complement strand
ACACCACGCGCTCCACATATACCCGCGCGTCCGGCACGGACCATGGACCCAGTTCCCTCCATGATTATGAACGAAGTGCTTGCCAAGCTATGAACATTTCTAACATAGTTTTTTTATGCATCTTTAAGAACGATGCTAAAGTAAGCAATGTGACGTGAAACGTTTCTCTGTATAACGCCTTGTAAAAGACTAAGGAAAATAATTCATTCTATTGTACGCAGAAGTGCCTCTTTTTGTTTCTAAAAATAAGAAAGATATGAAGTATTTGTTTTATGATTTTTAGTATTTTTATTCTTCACTTATAGCTATTACAATCAACATCTTGAAATTTATCATAACCATAGTAATCTTTATGTTGCTGTTTTAACATTTTACATAGATTGTATCGATTAATATCAAATTTTTCGAGCACTTCGTTTGGAAGATCATATAAATTTCGAGGACCAACATCAAACATATCAACTGCATCAGCTAGGTTATTTGGAATGCGGTTCTCATCTGCATCTGATTTTTGTCCGCAGTTGGTAAGAAAAAGCACACTGATTACTATGATTAATAAGTAACTTATTTTTTTTGCTGATAAATAATTCATTATTTCTTTTATGGCTGGAGTTTAAGTATATATTAAAGATTAAGAGTTTTCTTAATAAGGTGATCCATCTTATCAATTTCATTGCTTAGTGCATCAATCATGTTATTTACTTTTTCAATATTCTGATGAAGTTCAAAAAATTGTGCCTTATAATTCAACACATCAGATGTGTGCTTAGACTTAGATGCTTTTGCCATGGCTTGAAGCACTATGTGCCGCTTTTGAACAAGGCTAAAAATGGATTGTATTGTCTCATGTCTTGCTTTGATTACTTTATTTCGTGTATGAATTATAGTGTACAATCCATAATTCTTTTGTTGATTCTGTCTTGGACTCATATTGAGTAGTTTTATAGTCAGGGCATCCTGTTCTTGAGCTATTGTTTCCCACTCATTGAGGGTAATTTCTAGAAACTTCTGTGTGTCATTCCATCCCCTTTCCGCATTTTCTTTTGCATCTTTTTCTAGGTTCAGTTTTTCAATTATTTTAGAACAAAATAATTCATTTATACTGGCATAACCATGTGCTGTTAGCAAAAGATATGCCATAAAAAACGCAATCGTTAATATGTTCTTTTTGAATACAAATATTTTTGTAAATGTCTTTTTAATTCTGCATAAAGCTGCTTTTTTGAAAAATAACATTAATTCCCCCCACTTTTTGCTAATCAATAACTTTGTGCTTCCATATAATTGATTCGTTTAGAGGATACAATTGTGGAGTGGTTGGTTGTTAAAGACACTAGATTTAGGTGAAAAAAATAAAAAATACACAATATAGTGATTTTTTTGTTGACAGGATATGAAAAATAGTGTTTTATGGCGTTGCTGTACTAGTCGAATTGCGTCTAGAATTACGGT
>NZ_JBHIMK010000290.1:0-1455 GCF_042194085.1 Bartonella sp. MU70NMGDW | reverse complement strand
AAATAACTTGATATCTCATATCAATTGTCTGTAGCAAAATTTTGACTGTTTCATCAACAAAACAAGAATAAAAAGAATCCTCCAACTCCTGTTGCTTATTCACCCATTATTGTAACAAACTTGTTACAATAATGGTAACATCTCCCTCGCATAAATAGTACTCAAAAAGAATACACTTATTTTACGCATTCATGTGCCTGTTTTAAAAAGATATCCCCCAAGCTCCCCAAGCTTATTTTACGACGGCATCCGTAAATGGTAGAATGTAAAGGCCCGCATAACAGATAGCAAGGCATTGTACATTACATTTTTATGCTTATAAAAGAGCTGGTTAGGACCATCATTATACTAATTTTAACCCCTAATGTCACCAATAGTTCTTGGCATTTGAAGGCGTTCATAAGCGGCATTTTTATTTCTTTTTTTTAACTTTTTACCCCTACATTCATTACGATACGCAAGAAAATCGTTTTATTTGTTTCAACAGAAACAGATTTGAAATAAAAAAATCTTACGATATTTGAAACTTTCATTCAATATTTATAATGATAAATTATTATTATAAATCAATAAATTGCATTATAAAAATAGAAATTAAAATTTCTTTTTCAAATAAAGTTTCTCGTAAGAACACCTTTCTTGTACCAATAATATCAAATAATAACAAATTTAGCATAGTGCTTTAAAACACCCAATGCAACAAAACTTGCATATTAGATACTCTTCTTATGATGCTCTCCATAATCCCCAAAAGACCTTTCTTTCATCAGAACCGCTATAGAAGAGAAAACAAAAAAATATACCACTGCATTATTTAACCAAAGAATTTTTCTGCAATCAGAAAAGAGAACAAAAATCATCTGTTCTCATATAAAGATTTGTTTAATTTCTTTACATCCCAGATCATCTAGAAATGTTAAAAATACCTCCCCTTTTGGTATCAGCAGTCAAAAGACCACTTTTGTTTTATTACTCTTCATTCAATTTTTTAATATTATTATAAATACATGGTCACATCTGCTTTAAAAAATAAAACAAGCATTCGCTATTTAAATAATGTCTGTCAAACATTTTAAAAATCGCACATTTTAATGTGCTTTTTTATTTCCCTGTATTGAGTAAAATTTCACGTTTTCCCACATGATTAGCGGCTCCAACAATGCCGTTTTCTTCCATCCTCTCAACAAGAGAAGCTGCTTTATTATAGCCGATTGAAAGTCGGCGCTGAATATAAGATGTTGAACATTTTTTATCACGCATAACAATCTTTACAGCTTGATTATAAAGCTCCTCTCCCTCTTCATCAAAATTTTCTTCCTCAGAAACTTCAACCGTTGAATCGGCAGAAGCATCCTCTTTGTTATCATCTTCGTTATCTGTGACGGTTGCTAAATAATCAGGTTTTCCTTGCAGTTTAAGATGTGCAACAATGGATTCAACTTCTTCATCAGAGAC
>NZ_JBHIMK010000029.1:0-22762 GCF_042194085.1 Bartonella sp. MU70NMGDW | reverse complement strand
GCAGTAAGCGGCGGAATAGGAGGAGCTGGTGATTCAAGTAGTAACTCACATCCAAAAAGTTGGCTTTTTCCAGAAGATGATCATAATACAGACGCTTATGCTCAAGAAGCAGGTAAAGGCGGCATTGTAGGATTAGTATTAGGAGGTGGTGCTGGTGCAGCGGGAGGTTCTATTGCTGGACCAAGAGGTGCAGGTGCTGGCTTTCTCGGTGGAGCAGTAAGCGGCGGAATAGGAGGAGCTGGTGATGCCTTGGTAGATAAGTACAATCAATTTCATCCGAATCCGAGCTGTGAAGTAGGCGATTACGTTGAAGCATCGGCCATAAAGGGAGGGATAGGAGCACTAGGAGGAGCATTAGGTGGTTCAGTGGCAGGTCCTGTTGGTACGTTCACTGGAGCAGTAGGCGGCGGACTAACAGGAGCAGCTAACGGTTTTGTAGATAAGTATAATCAATGTCATCCAAATCCGAGTTGTCAAGTAGGCGATTACGTTGAATCAGCTGCCATAAAGGGAGGGATAGGAGCAATAGGAGGTGGAATAGCAGGAGCTTCTGGAGGTCCTGTTGGTGCGCTCGGTGGTGCAGTAGGCGGCGGACTAACAGGAGCTGCTACCGGTTTTATAGATAAATACAATCAATGCCATCCGTAAAGTGGAGGGACACTGTTTCTAATTTATTTAGAAAATAACGATAAAGATATTTCTGAGATCAGTGATATTGTAAACATACTTTAAAGCTATGGCTAAACTGATTTCAGGGATATTTTTGTTTATGATAATAGATATTTTATTTTGGATTCTTTGTCATGTATACTTTTATTAGTTCCTTAGTGACAGCAATTGCATTTGGATTTTTCATGTTTTTTTTCAATAGATTTAAAGGTGAGAACTGGAGTATAAAAAGAATAATATTATCAACAATTATATTTTTTATAATATATTATTCTGGAAGTTTATTAGTTAAATATATGGGAATTTTATAAAAATTATTTATATATAGAATTATAATTATTTGAATTATACTCTATTGCTCTCTCTCTTAAATCATTCATAAAGTAGATGAAATTTCAGTCTGGATTTTTTGTTATGCATACTTTTACTGGCTCCTTATTGGCAACGTTTATATATGGATTTTTAATGTTTTCTTACAATAGATTTAAAGGTAAGAACTGGAGTATAAAAATGACAACATTATCAACAATTAGGTTTTTTATATTATATTATGCTGCAAATTTATTAATTGAATATATGGGAATTTTAAAATAATATAAAATCAATTTGTTATATTATTTTAAAAATATAATTATAAGGTGTTATTTGTAGAGTTATTTATAAAAAATAAGTTATTATTTTTATATAATATTTATCTTTAAAAAAATGTTTACTGATTACATTGGGATAGATACTTTAAAATCAGTATTATCATAAAGAATTATGTTTTTTACTTCCTATTTTCAATCTTTTTAATTATTTCAAGCATGGGTTATTTTGAGATTATTATCTTTTGTATAAGGATTATCAGTTTATAGTTTTTGAAAAGTGATTGTTTGCTTATGTATCATGATTTATTGAAAAATAAGCAATTTTTATGAAATAAAGTGCCTTATCTCTCTTGATTTTTATCCATCATCTTGAGAAAGAGGGAGAGAAGCGATTTCTGTATCAAGTGCATCCATAAAATTGATAATAAAAGCAGCATTCGTTCCCAAATCTCTTGGTAAATAACGAGAAGCAGAACGCATATCAACAAAAGTGCTATCCCCTTCATCAGTTAAGCGTATCACGATATCCGAAATAAACCCAAGGTAAAAAGTTTTTGCTCTCGTTTCAATATAAAGCGCATTTTCTTCACCTTTAAACTCTCGTTGAGCCACAACAGGCCAATCATAGTCTGCTAAAACATTAAGAACAGATTCGCGAATACGGTCAGGTGAACCATCATAACGGCGCCCCGATAGTTCTGGCCATTGTGACATCTGTAATGTTTCTTGTTCAGTCAAAACACTTTTGAGCGGTAAAGCATCGCTGGGACGTATTGTGCGAAAAAAAGCCGGCGGGCTTTGTGTATCGGTAGAAATATCGTAAAGAGCCGGTAAGGTAAACCAAAGTCCAAAAAATAACATCAGTGGTGTAGCCGTTATTACCGAATAAATGATCCCTTTTAAAGCTTTCATTCCCCCTAGGGCTCCATAGACCCATAAGCTGTAAAGTGCTTTTAAAGCAAGAAAAAGAGAAATAATCACACAGCCGGTAGAGATTCCGATCAAAATTATGAAGTCGGTTACGTTAATGACGGAAAAACGTTGTAAAATGACTGAAAATAATAAAATAAAGAACGCTAATCCACCAAATCGAGGGGACCATACTGCTGCTCTTGAAACGAACCGAACATATCTCTTCTTCATGAAGTTTTTTCCCCTCAATTGTAAACTATAAGCCAAGTTTTTTCAGAGTGCCTATCTTACAAAAAGCTTCTGCTTATAAGAGAAAAATAAAGCACTTATTTTTGAGGTCAAGGATGCATAATGCTTATAAGTTTCCAGCGATTATTTTCGCACTTCATTGAAGGTAATCAGTATTTCTTCTATAGTTTATCATGTCATTGATGCGAACTTTATGGAAACGTTTGTAAATAAAAAGAAATAAATTCAAATAGCAAGTTTACAGTTGTTAGCAGCATATTTTTCTAGAACTTTACTCTTGATTTTTCTCTTCTGATTGCGGGGAGTTTTTTCTGTCAGATAATGCGTATCAAATAGGATATGATGATGTGCAATAGAGATTTCATTCTACCTCAATAAAAAATTTAGGGATCTACAATCAGACAAATCTGAATTCGAGTATTCGATTAATAGAGAAAAAAGATAACCATTTTGAGAGGCTTCGTTGATTTTGTATAGAAAGTAAGGTGTTGTACAAATGAGAGGTTAGTCCGTTTTTATTCATAAAATATGCGGCAGGTCGCAGATGAAAGGAAAGCTTCACTTTCCTTTTTTGCAAGCGAAGAAGGGGCAAAAATACGTAAAATGACAAAACCTTCATTCAAATTTTTAGCAACCAAAACTGAATTAGCATTTATTTTAGGTTTTGATTTTTTGAGTTCTATTATTTGTATTGGTTTTCCAATAATAAGATCGAGTGTAGCATCAGGGGCTGTTCGGTCATTAAGGCTATAGAAAATAATTCCTTTGTGTGTGTAAGCAGCGAGTGACCAAAATTGTCGTGTTTTCAAAGCTTTTAAATGAACAGGTCCATTTTCAAGATTAAATCTGCAGACTTTAAGAAGAAAGAGTGGATCAGCAGATTGTTGAATAGGATTATCGGGAGTAAAAGCAACAAATTGATAAGGGGCGCCGGATTTTTTAAGTGCTGTCCATATATTATTTTGTGCCCAATAGGGGATGAGAAAGAGAACGCAAATATGAACGATAATAGCGCCAATGATTGCAAGAAGTGCGATATAAATGAATCTAGTCACAATTTATTTGTCCTGATGGAATTTGTTCTATTGATGGCATTGTAAGCTTTTGTAATGCCGTTGCAGAGATGATTGGGGTATCGTATAAGGTAAGAATAAGCCCGAATTCTTTTTGACTAACTGTTGCAAGCCAATTGCCGGCTTGCGGTGTAGGTGAAATATTGATGCGCAATGAGCCATCATGCTCGTAAGTAATAGCGTTCGTGTGGAGTTCAAAAGGTATTTCTTTGGATGAAGTATAGGGCTTTAGGGATTTGTCAGCTGTATAAAGGGTAAAAAGACGGGTTTCAGGAATGGTGCCTTTGAGCAAATAATCACAGCGAGGGTGGAGTGGACGCCCTTGGTTATCTTGCCAAATCTGGAATTGAATGCCTTCAGTGCGTCCGAGTGAAACAATGCTTTGTTTAGCGGTGCGGGAGCGGGTATAGGGATCCATATTGGCGGTTCCTATTTGTGGATAAGCACTCCATTTTCCAATTCTAAAGAGTCCAAAATGATGAAAGGAATTGAGCACATAATCGACACTCAATTTTCCACATAAAATAGAAAAAGCGAAGATAAAAAAGAAAATGGTGATATTAAAAAACATCAGTGAATATCTTGAATTCAAAATGTTGAATCTCCAGTTGTTTTCATCTTCAAAGAAATTGCAGATGGTTTTTTCAGATCTTTGTTAATCAATCGCACAATATTCAATGTTTCAGGAGAAAGCGTAGAGGGTGTTGGGGGAAAAAATTCAGAATCTACATGGGAGGAAAGTATTGGGGGATGATAAGGAAGAAGAGAATCTTTAACACCATAGAGTTGTTTGAGCATAATATTTTGGTGTGCAGCAAGCATGATGCGATGCCATATCATGGCAGGAACTCCACCCCCAAAAGCACGATTCATCGGTGAAAAGTTATCATTTCCCATCCATACCGCTCCAGTATAATTACCAGTAAAGCCAACAAACCAAGCATCACGATAGGATTGTGATGTTCCAGTTTTCCCAGCGACAAGAGTCATGGGCAGAGCAGCACGCTTACCAGACCCTCGTGTTGTGACACCCACCATCATTTGGTTCATATAGGCAGCTGATTGTCTGCTGAGAACTCGGTGTAACTTATTTCCGTTATGCTCGAAATCCCATACCACATGCCCATCGATTGTTCTGATTTGCATGAACCCATGCCGATTACCAGCTATCCCGCCATTCGCAAAGACATTAAAGCCTGTAGCTTGATCCATGGGGGTCATGTTGGAAGTGCCAAGAACCATCGTTTTGTGTGATAAAATATGCGCGTTAATCCCCATATTCTTGATGAGATCTATGATGGGTTGGGTATCGCGGTGAAGATATTGATAGGTGAGATACACAGGGACTGTATTAATGGAAAAAGCTAAAGCTGTTGCTAAATCAATTTTCCCCAAATAACGACCAGAATTATTTTTTGGTGTCCACCCCCCCCAATTGATGGGAGCATCTAGAACGATTGTTGAGGGAGACAGTCCGTGTTCCAGTGCGGTTGCGTAAACATAGGGTTTGAATGAAGAACCAGTTTGCCGTCCGCCTTGTGTTGCTCTGTTAAATTGACTCTTTTTATAATCTAGTCCTCCAACAATTGCGCATACGGCACCGTTATTATCGAGTATAACAGTGGCAGCTTGTGTTACGCGATATTGTTGACCATATTGATGTAAATGATATGCAATTGATTCTTCTGCTGCTTTTTGAATATTCGGATCAAGGGTCGTTTGAATAATTAAACTATGGCTTGGAAGTTGATTACGCATTTTTTTGACTTCCTCGAATGCCCAATCAAGAAAATAATCAGCCTGATTATTTTCTATTTGGGGAAGTGCCCTAGCAGGGTGGCGATGCGCATTGATAATCTGGCTCTTCGTCATAAAGCCACTATTAACAAGATTAGAAAGGACTACATTGGCACGTGTTTGAGCCGCAAAGAGATGACTATGAGGAGCATATTTTGTTGGAGCTTTAAAGAGTCCTGCTAACATAGCAGATTCACTTAAGGATATATGACGTATGTTTTTTCCAAAATAAAATTTTGCCGCTGCGGCAATACCAAAATTATTTCCTCCCATATAGGCCCGGTCAAGATAAAGTTGTAAAATCTGTTTTTTGCTAAAATTTGCTTCTAGCCAAAGAGCAAGATAAGCTTCTTTGATTTTACGTGTTATGGTTCTCTCGTTTGTTAAGAATAAATTTTTAGCCAATTGTTGTGTGAGAGTTGAGCCACCTTGCACCACACCGTTAGCTTGCATATTTTGTGAAATTGCCCGTGTAAGTCCTTGAAAATCAATACCCCAATGATCAAAAAAACGACGGTCTTCTGTAGCAAGAACCGCTTTAATGACAGTGTCAGGCATTTCTTCAACGGGGACAGAGATCGCTGGCAATGCACCACGGTGCCCAATGGAATTTCCATAGCGATCTAGAAAAAGAATGGAAAAGTTTTTAGGAGAAGACCAATCTGTTTTGGTCAGTTCAAAAATAGAAATGCCTAAAATAGTGAAAAGAGTAAATCCCATCAACCCTAATGTCAGTATTTCATCGAGAACTTCAACGATAAAACGTTTCCATCCTTGAAGATGAAAATTTTGTGAGACGATTTTTGCCTTTTTCCAGAAAAAACTGTTAGCAGAACGAATGTGATAAAGCGCTGTGTCTAATCGTGCGTCTAATTCAATGAGAGCAGGACTGTGAAATGGCTTACGATGTTGCCTTTTCTTTTTTTTAAAAAAATCAAACATTTAAAGAGAGCCTATGGCAAAGAAATACAACCAAACAAATCTACAATAATTATATGGAGTAGAAGTATTTTTTTGCTATAGTGCTAACAGAGAAAGAGTTTATTTTAGAATTATTCATTTTTCGTAAGATAGTGTATTAGGATTTTATTATTTTATTGAATAAATTTTATTCTCATTATTAAAAATATTTTATTTTGAGTTTTTAAAAATTTGGAATAATATTAATGTGTTCTTCTGTAAGATAGAGGATAAATTATTTCCATTTGTGATTTTTAAGTCGACCCAAAAAAACCATTATTTCTTTTATCCTTTATCAAGGAAAAGAAGAGATGGGTTACTGAAATATTTATGATGAAAAAAAAATTCTTGTTTGTGATAATAGCAGCTTTTTTAGGAGCAGATTCTGTTCTAGCTTCTGGGTGTGCTGAAGTAGGTAAGAAGGTTGCCGCGCAAGAGAGCGGGGTTCTCGTCCGTTCAAAATCGGTAGTTCAGGACGGAAAGGACATGTGTGCAATTGTAGTTGTTGTACCAGCCCGTAATGGTGAAAAGTTACGTCGTGTTGAGTTTTTTGTTCCTGCTGATTAGTTTTTGGCAGATGGTGTTGTGATGCGTATCTTAATCGTTGAAGATGATCGGAATCTTCACCATCAATTAGTAGAAGCTGTAAGACGTGCAGGATATGTCTCCGATAGTGCTTTCGATGGTGAAGAGGCTTATTTTTTAGGTAGCACAGAGTCTTACGACGCGGTGATACTTGATATAGGTTTACCGTATATTGATGGTATTCGTGTTGTTGAAAAATGGCGTCAAGAAGGGCACTCCATGCCTGTTTTAATGCTAACAGCGCGAGACCGTTGGTCTGATAAGGTGCACGGTATTGATGCTGGGGCTGACGATTATGTTGTGAAGCCATTTCATTTGGAGGAAGTGATGGCGCGTTTACGGGCATTAATTCGTCGCGCTACGGGACATGCGACAAGTGCATTATGTTGCGGAAATGTTTTGTTGGATACGAAGACGTCTCGTGTTTTTGTGGATGGTCAGTTGATTAAACTAACATCTTATGAATTCAGACTACTTTCGTATCTCATGCATCATTGTGATAGGGTCATTTCAAGAACAGAGCTTACTGAACATCTTTATGATCAGGATTTTGATAAGGACTCGAATACGGTGGAAGTCTTTGTAGGTCGGTTACGGAAAAAGCTTGGAATGGATTTGATTGAAACTATTCGGGGAATGGGGTATCGCGTGAGAACGCTAGGTGATTAATGAATATTTTCGAAGAGAATAATTGGTGTAGGAGGTTCTTTTTTGTAATTACTCGATCTCTCAGTTTACGTGTTATGGTCTTATCAACATTATGGGTTGTTATTTCTCTTTTATCGATTTCTGCAGTAAGTATTTTATTTTATAAACGTTCAACTGAACAAAGCCTAGAGCGTATCCTTTCTGCTCAACTCTACAGTCTTATTGCAACAGTGACGGTGTCATCGGAAGGTACTTTGAGAGGAGGGGCTGGGATTGATGATATTCGTTATTCTGATCCAGCAACAGGATGGTATTGGGAAGTTGTTGCGATATCCCATAATTTAAAAGGAAGATTGACATCCCCCTCATTGGGAACAGGCGAGATATTTACACCAAGTGATGTTGATATACCTTTTGACAATAAATTCTTTCGTTCTTATCGGATAAAGGGGAACAATGGTCAAAAGTTACAAGTGATTGAGAGTGATGTTGTTCTTGATAATAAAAATCATATTGCACGTTTTCGGCTTGTTGGGAATATCGATGAAGCTCATGCCCAAGTAAAGGAATTTAAGCGAACTTTGCAAATTTTTCTTTGGAGTTTCGGTATCGGGAGTGTTCTTATTAATATTGCTATTATTTTCTTTAGTTTTCAACCGTTGAAGCTTATTCGACGCGCATTGAATGATATTCGCGAAGGAAGAGTTCACTATGTGAATACGGATTTAGTAAGCGAAGTGATGCCGCTTGTACAAGAGATGAATGCTCTCATTAATAATAATCAGCGTATTATTGAGCGATTTCGCACACAGGTTGGTAATCTCGCGCATTCATTGAAGACGCCTCTGTCCGTGATTATGAATGAGACAGATAAAATGCGCGGAGAAAAGGCTTGTTTGTTGAGAGAGCAAACGCAAATAATGCAAGCTCAAATCAATCATTATCTTCAGCGTGCGCGGATTGCAGCACAATGCGATAGTATTGTCTATCATACGTCTGTTCGCAGTGTACTTGAACGTTTGGTGCGGGTTATGAAAAAGCTTAATCCTGAAAAACAAATTCAATTTACTATGGATGTTGATGATATTGTTTTTTCTGGAGAGAAGGAAGATTTAGAAGAAATTATAGGGAATTTGATTGAAAATGCTACTCAGTGGTCTCGAGCAAAGGTTTTGATCTCTTGTTGTTTAGAAGAAAATGTTGAAGAAACAGAATATTTTAGTATCTTTGTAGAAGATGATGGTCCTGGTTTAACAGAAGATAAAATGGAGGAAGCATTAAAAAGAGGGCGGCGGTTTAATGAAAGTAAACTAGGGGCAGGCTTAGGGCTAGCAATTGTTTCAGATATGGTCAGTGAATATGGTGGCAAGCTCTTTTTATCACGTTCTGATTTGGGTGGGTTGTATGCAAAAGTTTTATTACCTAAGATGGGAGAATAACATATTTTCGCCTTAAGCAAGAAATGTCTATAAAGTTTGTAAAGCAGTATTTTCAGATAATACATAAAGAGTAGGGAAACATTGTTTTTAGTTTCTTTGCTTAATTGATATATATGATAGATATTTATAATATTTTCCATGAAAAAATGAATTTTTATCAGTTCACATCATTTTTCTCATGAAGAGGGTAAAATGTAAGCGAGTCATTCTCTGTTTGTATTGGAAAAAAATGATATGCTCTTATTAATTTTTGCAGCATTTTTTCTGACTTTTCTGGCAAGTATTCTTTTTCTTTCACTACGTTTTGATGATGAGATAAAGAAAGAATGGAAAGTTCAAACCGCGGATGGTTATAGAAGTCATAAGCATACGATTGAGTTTAACAAGCTTTATATGCATTATAAAAAAAGAAATATTCTTAAGGCTTTAAGTATTTTATTTGTTCTTCTTATGACATGGAATATTTATGGTCTGACAGGCAGTCCAGAAGTGAAAAGTTATTTTTTTAGCGAATTAATGGATAAGGATCCTAAAACTCTTAGTAAGCAAGAAAAGCTTATTCGTTTACAAGTGCTTTTTTTCCGTGCACCTCATGATGGCAAGCTAGCAGATGCGTTAGCGGTAGGGTATCTCGAAGAAAGCCTTTTTCAAGAGGCTGTGAATACTTATTTAGACGCACTTCGTTTGAATGGAGAAACAGCTCCAAGGCTTGTAGGATATGGTTTAGCATTGGTTGGTTATGAAGGGGGAGTGATAACACAAGAAGCACAAAATGCTTTTCAAAAAGCAGCAGATTTAGCGCCAACAGATTTTTATCCACGTTTGTTGTTGGCCGATGCATTGCATCAAGCAGGAAAAACTGCGCAGGCAGTGCAATTTTTACAAAGCTTTCTTGATACAATGCCTGAAAATTTTTCAGGACAATCACGTGTTAAAAAAATGATGATTCAGTTACGTGATTTATCGCGTGAGCATACAGAGAAAAGAAATCTTGCACCTATGTAGAAGATGTGCAAAGCTCTTAAGAAATAAAATATTGATACTTAATTATAACGTATTTAAACTTTTTTCGCAGAGTGTCTATGAACAGTCAATCTTTAAAGAGTTCTGCCTCATGGAAGGTTATTTTAGAGCAGCGAAAAAAAAGGCGCTTACTGATCATATTATTATGTTGTTTGGTTATGACAATTGCAGCAAGTCTCATAGTGTATGCAATGCGTCATGCGGTCAGTTTTTTTAGAATGCCCTCTGAAATTACAAGAGAAGATATTTTAACGGAGCGCCCTTTGCGTTTGGGTGGCTTTGTTGAAAAGGGAACCGTTCAATATGTTGGAGAGAGAGGCGTTATTTTTTTTGTAACGGATAACAAAAAACATGAAAAAGTAGTTTTCAACGGTGCCTTACCGGATCTTTTTCGTGAAGGTCAGGGAGTGATTGTAGAAGGGCATTTTGATAAACAGGGTTTTTTTATAGGGATGCGTATTTTAGCAAAACATGATGAAACTTATATGCCTAAAGAAACAGCTGATCGTTTGAAAAAATATTACAGTATGGAGAAATAATTCGATTGTGCTTGTCGAACTGGGTCATATTTTTTTAGCTGCAGCATTTTCAGTAAGCTTATTAGGGGCGTTCTTACCTGCTTTAGGTGTTTGGTGGAGAGAGCGTTTGTTAATGCAAACAGCTGTTCCTCTAGCATATATCACTTTTACATTACTACTTTTATCTTTTTTAGTGATAATTTATGCTTATGTCGTATCTGATTTTTCTGTTTTGAACGTTGTTGAGAATTCTCATTCAGAAAAACCGATGCTCTATAAAATTACCGGTGTTTGGGGCAACCACGAAGGCTCTATGTTGTTATGGGTTTTAAGTCTTGCTTTTTTTAGTGCATTGATGGCCTTTTTTAGCCAACATTTTCCAGAAGATTTTAAGACGCTTGTTTTAATTTGCCAAAGTTGGATTACAAGTGCTTTTCTTTTATTTATTCTTTTTGTATCCAACCCATTTTTACGTGTGAATCCACCAGCATTACAGGGAAATGGTCTCAGTCCTCTTTTACAAGATATCGCATTAGCAATTCATCCACCGCTACTTTATTTAGGTTATGTCGGTTTTTCACTTTGTTTTTCTTTTGCCGTTGCGGCATTGATTATGGGACATGTTGATAGAATTTGGGCACGTGGGATTCGTCCATGGCTTTTACTTTCTTGGTGTTTTTTGACATTGGGTATTATGGTTGGCTCCTATTGGGCTTATTATGAGCTAGGATGGGGGGGCTATTGGTTTTGGGATCCTGTTGAAAATGTTTCGTTTATGCCTTGGCTTTCAGGAACGGCTCTTTTACATTCTGCTCTTGTTCTCGAAAAACGAGAAATATTGAAAAGTTGGACTTTGTTTTTAGCGCTGCTTACTTTTTCCCTTTCTCTGATGGGAACTTTTCTTGTGCGTTCGGGGCTTTTAGTTTCTGTTCATAGTTTTGCTGTTGATCCAGCACGGGGGCAAGCAATTCTTGCACTTTTATTGTTTTTTACAGGAGCGGCTTTTCTTCTTTTTGCTTTGCGCACCCCTATTTTAAAAACAGGAAATTTTTTTCAACCAATTTCACGTGAAGGGTTTATTGTTTTAAATAACTTGTTACTAACAACAATAACAGCAACAGTATTGATTGGTACGCTTTATCCTTATTTTATTGAGATATTAACAGGACAAAAAATTTCTGTAGGGGCTGCTTTTTTTAACCTTACCTGTGGACCGCTAATGGTTTTGCTGTTGTTGTTTGTTCCGTTTGGGACAATGATGGCATGGAAACGCGGTGATTTTCTTGCAGTTTTTGAACGGTTATGGTTTGTTTTTGTATTGGTTGGTATCGTCTGTTTTGTAATATTTTATGCGACATCTGTGCGTGATATTTTTGCCGTTTTAGGGATTGGGCTTTCAGCGTTTGTTTTTTTAGGCAGTTTAGCGGATCTATGGGGAAAGAGTGGATATGGCAAGAGAGCTTTTTCAGTACGCGTTAAGAGATTTCTTGGATTGCCATGGTCTACTTTTGGTGCAGCAATAGCACATATGGGATTAGGTGTTACATTATTTGGTATTGTTTGTGTGGCAAGTTTTGGGCAAGAACGTATTTTAATCATGAACGTAGGGGATAGGGTGACGATAGCGGATAAAACGCTTCATTTTGATGCAGTGTATGATGATGTTGGTTCGAATTATTCGGCAGTGGAGTTTTATTTTAAAATATATGAAAATAAAAACATTGTGGGTCATGTAACAGCCTCAAAGCGATTTTACTCGAGCCAAAATACATCAACAACAGAAGTTGGTCTGAAAAATCATGGCTTATCGCAGCTATATATTGTACCAGGACATATCGATAATCGGGGTCTTGTTGTGCATGTATGGTGGAAGCCTTATGTAATATGTATTTGGTTAGGGGCATTCATGATGGCTATGGGGGGATGTCTTTCTCTTCTGGGGTATTGGTTTCGCATTGGTATGTACAATAGGGTAATGCCTGCTTTAAATTTTTGGAAAAGACATTGAGATGAAAAAAATTCTTTGGATTGTATTTTTTTTAATTGCAACGTTTCCTTTTCAATTAGCAATAGCAGTAGAGCCGGATGAGATTTTAAAGGATAAGATTCTTGAAGCGCGAGCACGCCATATTTCATCGCATTTACGTTGTCCGGTTTGTCAAAATCAATCAATTGATGATTCAGATGCTGCTTTAGCACGTGATTTACGGCTTTTAATTCGGGAAAGGCTAAAAATGGGCTATAGTAATCAGCAAGTCACTGACTTTCTTGTTGAGCGATATGGTGAATTTATTCTCTTGAAGCCACCATTGAATAAAATAACTTGGTTTTTATGGTTTTCGCCTTTGATCATTATCATCATTGGCGCAAGTATCATATTTTTCCACTTCAAACGGAACAATCATGAGAAAATAATGAGTTATGTTAATGAAGAAGAACAGCCAAAAATGCCATTGCATTAAAAAAGATGTTATATAAAAGAAAAAAATCAGATCATCTGCAATGAGCATACAATCTTATTGTAATTATATTAGGGAATACTGAAACCTTACAAAACTTTAATAATTTAGACAGAAAATGGTAAGGTCTGGTGTTTTATAAGTGATCGAAATTGGAATAAAGGTATGATTGAATAGGAGCATAGAGTAAATGGTTAAAAAGGCTTTCTTTAAAACATTTGTCGCAGTGAGTTTTTCTGCGATATTGGAAAGTGCACTGTTTTTTAGTGGATGTACATCAAGCTTGTGGATGACAAAGGCTCATGCGAGTTCTGTATTTACTTCGTTAATGCAACAACAGGGATTTGCCGATATTGTTGCTCAAGTGAAACCAGCAGTTGTAGCAGTACAAGTAAAGAGCAATAAAAAGAAAGAAGATAGGTTCTTTAGTAACTTTTTTAGTGGTCCAGGACTTGATCAATTACCAGACCAGCATCCTTTGAAAAGGTTTTTTAAAGAGTTTTATGATTTTGATAAACCTAAAAATAAATTTCCCCAGCAATCACGGAGACTCCGTCCTGTTGCTTTTGGATCGGGTTTTTTTATTTCGTCTGATGGTTACATTGTGACAAATGATCATGTGATTTCTGACGGAACAAGTTATACTGTTGTTCTTGATGATGGTACAGAATTGAACGCAAAGCTCATTGGTAAAGACCCCAAAACCGACCTTGCCGTATTAAAAGTGAGTGATAAAAGAAAATTTTCCTATGTTGATTTTGGTGATGATTCAAAGCTTCGTGTTGGGGATTGGGTTGTTGCCATTGGGAATCCATTTGGCCTTGGTGGAACTGTGACAGCAGGTATTGTTTCTGCACGTGGACGTGATATTGGCACTGGTGTGTATGATGATTTTATTCAGATTGATGCTGCTGTTAATAGAGGAAACTCTGGTGGTCCAACGTTTGATCTTAATGGAAAGGTTGTTGGGGTTAATACAGCAATTTTTTCTCCTTCTGGAGGAAATGTTGGGATTGCTTTTGCTATTCCGGCAGCGACTGTAAAACAGGTTGTGCAACAACTTATTGAAAAAGGTTCAGTTCAACGTGGTTGGTTAGGTGTTCAGATTCAGCCGGTAACAAAGGAGATTTCCGATTCAATAGGTTTGAAAGAAGCCAAAGGTGCTTTGGTTACTGATCCGTTAAAAGGACCGGCAGAAAAGGCTGGTATTAAAGCGGGTGATGTAATTATTTCAGTGAATAATGAAAAGGTTGCTGATGCACGTGATCTGGCGAAACGTATTGCAAATATTAAACCAGGAGAAACGGTAACCATAGGGATTTGGAGGTCAGGTAAGGAGGAAAGTATCAAGGTTAAACTCGCTTCAATGTCTGAAGATGAAAGTAAGAAGGAGGCTTCAAAACATTCAAATGAACGGGGTGATTTAGATGAAACATTGGAAGATTATGGTCTGATTGTTATACCTTCTGATGATGGTATAGGGGTTGTCGTAACGGATGTCGATACCGATTCAGATGCTGCAGATAAAGGGATACGTCCTGGTGATATCATTGTGACAGTAAATAATAAACCGGTTAAACGAGTCTCTGATATTGTTAGTACAATCAAAAATGCTCAGCAGTTAGGACGAAAGGCTATACTCTTACAAGTGCGAACAAATGATCAAAATCGTTTTGTTGCTCTACCAATTTTGAAAAAATAAGGCTTTAGTTGTAGGACAAATGTTTATTAAACATTTGTCCTACAACATAATAAAGTAATGGAGATACGTTTTATGAAGATACTCGTTATTGAAGATGATCATGAGACGGGGCATTATCTCGAAAAGGCTTTTTTGGAAGTAGGGCATTCCGTTGATGTTGCTTATGATGGGGATACGGGATACGCTTTAGCGACCACGGAAAATTATGACGTTATGGTTGTTGATCGAATGCTTTTGCATCGTGATGGTCTTTCTATTATTGCTGAATTGCGCGCTAAAGGCAATGAAACACCGGTTCTTATTCTGTCTGCTTTAGGGCAAGTTAATGATCGTGTAACGGGGTTGCGTGCAGGGGGAGATGATTATTTGACAAAGCCTTATGCTTTTTCTGAACTTCTTGCGCGTGTTGAAGTTTTACAACGGCGGAAAAATCCTAAAGAAGCAGAAACTGTTTATTGTGTAGGTAATCTTGAGCTTGATCGGCTAGCACATACGGTAAAACGGGGTGATAGAAACATCCTATTGCAACCACGAGAGTTTCGTTTACTTGAATATTTGATGCGCTATGCGGGGCAGGTTGTTACACGCACTATGCTTTTGGAAAATGTTTGGGATTACCATTTTGATCCACAAACGAATGTCATTGATGTCCATATCTCCCGTTTGAGAGCCAAAATTGAAAAAGATTTTGATGTTCCCCTTCTCCATACCGTGCGTGGAGCTGGATATATGCTGAAAGCACCAGATAACAAAGCATGAATCGTTTGATTAATATAATGCGCACGACGGCGCTAAGGCTTTCAGCACTTTACATTTTATTGTTTGGATTGGTGGCAACAGGGCTTTCTATTTATATGACGGCATTTTCTGCTTCATTGTTAACAGAGCAAACTGAACAGGCTTTACATGAAGAATTAAAGTATATTGAAAATGCTTATAATTATGGAGGATTATCCTTATTAATGCGCACTATTGATTATCGTTCAAGACAACCAGGAGCATTTCTTTATCTTGTCACGGATTCTATGGGGCGTATTTTAGCAGGAAATGTAGCACGTATTGAATTAGGTCTTTTGAATCAGAGTGGTTTTATTTCTACCTCTTTTTTGTATTCCCGTTTTGGAGAACATGGCAAAACAAGTGAACATCGCGCTTTGGCGGTTATTGTTGATTTACCTAATGCTATGAAGATTCTTATAGGACGCGATTTGGATGAGCCAGAACGTTTTGCAGTGGTTATTCGTAAAGCTGTGGTCATTGCACTTGCTGCAATGGTTGGAGGCGCTTTACTCATATGGTTTTTTGTTGGCAGGAGAGCTTTACAAAGGATTGATCATGTAACGGCTGCATCACAGCGCTTGATGGATGGTGATTTCAGTGGGCGTTTACCTGTCTCTGGAGTAGGGGATGAGTTTGATCGATTGTCAGCTAATCTTAATGTTATGTTAGACCGCATTGAAGAGTTAAATATTGGTTTACGTCAAGTATCAGATAACATTGCTCATGATCTGAAAACGCCGTTAACGCGTCTTAGAAATCGCGCTGAAGAGGCGCTTTCAGGAAATAAGACAAAGCTTGAATATCGTCAGGTCCTTGATAGGGTTATTGCAGAATCAGATCAACTTATTTGTACGTTCAATGCGATTTTAATGATTTCACGTATTGAAGCCAGTAGTGCGATTGAGCATCTTGAAATGATGAATATGAAACTGATCCTTGAAGATGCTGTTGAGATTTACGAACCTTTTGCTGAAGAGTCAGGTGTTTTACTTCGGTTGGGGAATATATTTAATAAAGACCTTAAGTTGAATCGTGAGCTTGTTGCACAATCAATTTTTAACCTTATAGATAATGCCATTAAATATGCGTCTAAAGGTGAAAGGAAAGCGGAGGTTTGCTTATCAATGGAATATCGTGATGAACATTTATTAGTTGTTGTGAGCGATAATGGACCAGGAATAGCAGAGGATAAACTTGAAAAAGTGACAGAACGATTTGTTCGTCTTGAAGAAAGCCGCACACAACCTGGGTTTGGGATTGGTTTAAGTATAGCAAAAGCAGTTATGAAGCTTCACGGGGGTGAGTTGTTACTTGAAAATGCAAATCCAGGGCTTAGGGCTGTTTTGTTATTTCCTTAAAGATATTTTTCTTCACTTTTCTCTTTTCATACGTAACAACTATTTTAAAAGTATAAAGCAATAGAAAGGAAGGCAAAATGCTTTTCAAGGGAGCGCAGACGAAACAAGCTTTTTTAAAAACACAGCTTCTCCCTTTATGCCCTCTCGATAAAAGTGGTTCCCAATGGTTAAAAGACATGGAAGAACAAGCAAGGGAAGAAGGTTTAGAATCTCTTATTTCCCTTATCTTAGAGAGTGGAACGCAGATTGATTTTATCAGTTCAGTTATGACCTTATCTCCTTTTTTGCGTGAGGTTTTAATTGCCAATCCATCATATCTTAGTGCTTTATTAAATGTTGATATAGAAACAAGGCTGAGCGAAATTATAGATGATATTACGGCTATTGATAAGGATGAAACTATAAATGAAACTTCATTAATGGCTGCTTTAAGGCGCAAAAAAAGAGAAGCGCATGTTCTCATTGCTTTAGCTGATTTGAGTGGTGTTTTTACTTACGAAGTTTCATGTGCTTGGTTGACACGTTTGGGCGAAGCAGCATTAAGTGTAGCGCTGCGTTTTCTATTAAGAGAAGCGCATGATCATGGTAAGATCAATTTATTAAGCCGTGAGAATCCAGAAAAAGACTGTGGTTTAATTATTTTAGGGATGGGAAAATTAGGAGCAGGGGAACTTAATTATTCTTCTGATATTGATCTTATTGTTTTCATTGATGAAACATCACCTCATATTGGTAATCTTTCTGAAAGTGTTGACGTATTTTCTAAAATGGTACGCCGATTAATCCGTATCATTCAAGAACGCACTGCGGAAGGATATGTTTTTCGTCTTGATTTTCGGCTTCGTCCAGATCCAGGATCAACCCCTTTGGCCTTACCAGTAAGGACTGCCTTGCGGTATTACGAAGGGCGTGGACAAAATTGGGAACGAGCAGCCATGATTAAAGCACGTCCAGTTGCTGGCGATAAGAGGGCAGGTTTTAACTTTCTTAAAGAGCTTTTTCCCTATGTGTGGCGGAAATATTTAGATTACGCTGCTATTGCTGATATTCATTCGATCAAACGTCAAATTCATGCGCATAAAAATTACGGTCAAATTGCAGCTTATGGGCATAATATAAAGTTAGGTCGTGGTGGTATTCGTGAGATTGAGTTTTTTGTTCAGACACAACAGCTTATTGCCGGTGGGCGTTTTCCTCAATTACGTGGACGTCAGACAGTTGCAATGTTAGCAGAACTTCACACGCTTGGTTGGATTAGTGAGAAAACAAGAAATAGTCTTATAAAAAGTTATGCTTTTCTTCGAAATGTGGAACATCGGATTCAGATGCTTTTCGATGAACAAACACACCTTCTTCCAAATGATATTGCTCAATTCACGAGTGTTGCCTATTTAATGGGTTATCAAGACAGTAACAGTTTTATCCGTGATTTATTAAAAACACTTCAGGTTGTTGAAAAACATTATGCAGCACTGTTTGAGAATGAGCAAGAACTTGGTTTAGAAATTGGTAATTTAGTTTTTACAGGTGAAGAAGATGATCCGGAGACATTAATAACGTTAAGCCGTTTAGGCTTTGAAAGAGCAAGTGATATTTGTCGTATTATGCGCACTCTCCATTGTGGTCGTTATAAAGCAACGCAATCAGCCGAAGCACGCGAGAGATTAACGGAATTAACACCAGCTCTTTTGAAAGCTTTTGGTGGGACAAAACGAGCTGATGAGGCGATGTTGCGTTTTGATAGTTTTTTACAGGGCTTACCTTCAGGAATTCAGCTTTTTAGTCTTTTACAGTCTAATCCCTCTCTTTTGGATATGCTTGTCCTTATTATGGGTGCTGCTCCACGTCTTGCAGAAATTATTACACGCAGATCCCATGTTTTTGATGGAATGTTAGATCCGAATATTCTTTCAGAATTACCAACAAAAGCGTATTTAGAAAAACGGCTTGAATATTTTCTTGAAAATATTCTTTCTTATGAGGAAATTCTCGACCATTTAAGAATTTTTGCAGATGAACAACGTTTTTTAATTGGTATTCGAATTTTGAATGGTGCAATTACAGGAGAAAGAGCGGGTTTTGCTTTTACTGCGCTTGCTGATCTTATGATTACAAAAACATTTGCTGCCGTTCAAGAGGAATTTTCTCGTCTTCATGGTAGTATTAAAGGGGGGCGTGTTGGCATATTGGGTATGGGGAAGCTTGGAAGTCGCGAATTAACAGCAGATTCCGATGTTGACCTCGTTTTGCTTTATGAACACGATGATGATGCAGAAATATCTGATGGAGAAAAGCCTCTTTATATCTCTCAATATTATACGCGTTTAGCACAGCGCCTCATTTCTGCTTTATCCACTCTTACAAGCCAAGGTGTTCTTTATGTCGTTGATTTAAGGTTACGGCCGTTAGGCAATAAAGGACCTGTTGCTGTTTCTTTTCCATTTTTTAAAAAGTATTATCGCCAAGAAGCATGGATATGGGAATATCTTGCTTTAACAAGGGCTCGAGGCATTGCAGGAGATCCTGATTTTTTACAAAAGCTAGAAAATGAAGTGTGTGCAATTATTGCTATTTCTCGTGATAAGAAGGAAGTTGCAAAAGAAGTATGTGAAATGCGTTCCTTGATTGCAAAAGAAAAGCCGCCAAAAAATCAATGGGATTTAAAAACGATGTCTGGTGGCATTATGGATTTGGAGTTTATTGCTCAATTTTCTCTTATTACGCATGTCATTGAGTTTCAAATTGGAGCAACAACAGCTGATATTTTAGATCACTTACCAGACAGTTTTCTTAATCAGTCATGTATTGCTGATTTACATTATGCCTATCATCTTTATACAAATTTGAGTCAAATTATACGGCTTTGCTTAAATGATTCTCTTGATCCCAATGATATGCCACCTGGATTAAGTGACCTTTTGTTAAATAGTGTTGGGGAACCTGATTTGCTTCGTGTTGAAAAACTAATTGCAGAAACTGGGCAATTGGTCTGTTCAGTTTTTACAAAAATCATGAAACATTAAAATAATTTTATAAGAATAATAAAAATTATTAATTCCGTTTTTATATATTAATTTTTGTCTTTTATTTCATTACACACTTGAGAGGGTTAGAGTGAAGTTCTCTACTGGTTTCTCAAGTGTGATGAAAAAAAATTTCTGTTAGATGTGTCATTCTTTATACAAAAAGCGATGAGTGACGAGTTTAGTGAATGATATTCTTTATGAGCCTTATCTCATGTGTATGATAAAAGCATATGGGTCATTTATTAAGCAGCGGTATATCAGATACATTTATGAATTAAGGGATATTCAACACAAAAATATATGCAAGAGTGTTTTTATCGTACATATTTATATAAAAACTTATAGAGATTATGTCTCATTACACTAATAATACCAAAATATTAAAATCAATATGATAAAAATCTTTATTAATTACATATCTCATTTTTTCAAAAAATTGATATTATAATTATTTGTATAATCATGATTAATATGAAGCTATAAAAGCTAATATGTAATAATTAATGGAAATATAAAGCATATTTAAATTTTTTTATAATATTATTTATTAAAACTAATTTTATTTTTTTATAACTGTGTCATTTTTGCTATAGATTTTAAAAAAAAACTGTGAAACTATTTACTATTATTTATGTATCACATTAGCTTTTAGGGGAGCAATTATGATTACAAAGTATTTAGTCTCAACATCTATCTTTTCTTTAATTTCAATTTCTGTAGTACAGGCGGCGGATATGGTTACTCCTGAACAGCCCGTTCCTGTTATTGCAGCTCCTGCTTTTTCTTGGACAGGATTTTATCTTGGAGGACAGATTGGTAGCTTTTCAGGTAAAACAACTGCAAGTTATTTAAAAGATGAGACGGGGATATGGAATCCAATTGGAAAGGAGGATTTACCTAAACTTTCTGGTTTTATAGGGGGAGTTTATGCAGGTTCCAATATTGATATCGATAATGGTTTTATTATAGGTATTGATACGGATATTATGTGGTCTGATAAAAAGGGTACAAAAGATATTAATCGACCCAAAAAAAGTCAAACTGAAGAAGATTCTTCAGAAGAAGCAAATCTAACAAGAGATTCTCATGAGGAGGATTCGACAATACCTATTGAAGCTGTACGTCATACTTTAAAACAAAAATGGGCTGGTGCTACGCGGGTGAGAGTTGGTTTTGCGATTGAGCGTGTAATGCCTTATGTTTCTGGAGGGATTGCTTATACGCAACTTCAGAATATTTTTGGGTTAGTTGCTGACAGCAACAACAGAGCAGTTAATTTTTCTGATTGGTTGCATGATGAAAAAAAGACCATGATTGGTTATACCCTCGGAGGTGGTGTTGATTTTGCAATGGCTGATAATGTTATTGTGCGTGCAGAATACCGTTATTCAGATTTTGGTAAGAAGAAGTTCGTGCATGATAAATTTGAAATGGGCTACAAGACAAACGATTTCCGCGTGGGTGTAGCTTATAAATTTTAGTTTTTGCCGAATTAAAAATTCAAAAGTCTCATTTTAGAATGAGGCTTTTATTTTTTAGATATGTGCAGTGAAATATCCTTCACTCAAAAGAGTTACTATTTTATTCGAACAATACGTTTATTTATAAATATAATTTACTTTTTCATGTTGAGTGAGAGACCCAAGTATCATAAGATTTTCTCATTTTAAACCTATACCATGTTGAACCAGTGAAAACCATGTCTTTTGCACGTCAAAAGGAGGGAGAGCCGTGAGATAAAAAACATGAAAGAAAGAATAAAAATACTCCTTATGAACCTTCTCAAGTGCCAAAGGCTGTCGCTGCATTGGGACTTGGCAAAGTGTGAGATTTTGATACTAGCTGGCTTTTTCATAAACGTAAAGATGGTGCTGCTAAATGGACTTATCATTACATTATTCATAGGTGCTGTGGGAAATGGATTTGGGTGCTTTAAAAGATGCTTTTTTAAAACAAACACATGAATTGGCAACTTAATTGCGTTTTGTTTTATTTGAAATACCTCTCATACAATCGACGTTTCTGTTTTTCATTGTCGTAAGATATTTATTTAATAACAAAAAATCGTTAAAGCACGTAAAACTACATCCGCAATAAAACTTAATAATAATAATTTATATTAATAAAATATCTATAAAGATTATTATAAAGTGATTTATAGGAAAAAATAGATAGCAAATTATGAATTTATCGAGACATAAAAAACATTATTAACTATGCCTATTATAGAAATAGAATCTATTATTTTTATAAATCTTTTAAATGTACGATAATAAATGTCGAATGAAATAGTAGGGGATTATTTCAAATATATTTACGATAAATCTGTATTGACGATAAATCAATCAACATCATTTGTTCATGAACTACAAGTATGTTTGGTTATTGAAATTATATACTTTAGTCATTGATTTTCAGGTATAGAATCTGAATGAGGTTCTCTATTATTCTATAGAATATACATCACTGTAGTGGTATAAGGATTTTGCGCATTAGATGCTTTTGGAGGGGTGTATGATGAAATTCAAGGCAGGATTTGTGTGTAGAACTTTGTGAAGTCAATCACATGCACAATTAGCAGGTGGAATCCGTGCGACAAGAATCTGGATTATTTATAGATCAGGTGTGGTAGAAGTTTTCGTCCTTTAGGACGGGAAGGAAGTAGACCAATGAGTTTGTAAAGCCAGTCATATAAGAGGGGTAGCAGATGGAATTCTCTGAGAGAAATTGATTTATCGACAGGGAAAGTAGAACTTTGTCTTTTAAGGAGAAAAGGGGAAATAAGAGTTATAATTTCCAAAGGGATATGAAATAAAAATATTTTCGTTTTTGGTTGTTTTGGCAACTATGAAGGTGTTTAAAGATTAATTGTTTCAATACATGCAATCTCGTTTTGAGGGTTGATAATGCTATAACGTTGCAATTGGCAGTGCCATTGATTTTGTAAGTGTTCAATGGAAAATAAATTAAAGCC
>NZ_JBHIMK010000289.1:0-1458 GCF_042194085.1 Bartonella sp. MU70NMGDW | reverse complement strand
GCCTAAAGAAGGACGCTTTATCAGTTCTGAATTCCCAATCTTGCGGGAAAACTTGACCAAAATTGATCAAGCCATTGCGGATGTTGAGGAAAAGATAAACGAAAAAGCGCCTTTACAACACACGCATACAATAAGTGATGTCGCAGATCTTGAAGCAGCCCTTAAGTCCAAAATGGCAGCGGATAAAACCTTCACTTTTGCTGATTTAAGCGATATCGAAGGCGCAAAAGATGCCGCAAATAATTATGTCCTCTATAAATCAAGCAACAATAACTTCACCTTTGGGAGTGCTGTCTCACTGTTAGGTGCACACCAACATAAAACCGAAGATATCGTGGGGCTTGATGATTTTAGAGCTAAGATTAATCAAGATATGACCAGCTATGGTCGCTTAAAAAGCCCAAATGAATGGCAAGGTTACAATAAATTTACCAGCAAAGTCACTATGAGTGGTGGCTTAGAACTGTTGGGTAATTCGTCGTTTAATCTCACCCACAATAATAAAGTTGTGACAAGTCTAAGTGCAAGTGGAAGCATGCTTAAAGGTCCAGCAACTGTTGATGGTAAGGCACTTTACACAAAAGATGAGGCTACCACTGTTCTTCAAAAAATACGCAATGAGATTGCAAAACTGAAAGAAGTTACCGCGCTTAATCCCCTTGAAATCCTCATGACAGAAAGTGGTACCATTCCATTTCCTGATAGTGTTACTAGCTACACCGATATTGAAATATGGGCGTGGGGTGGCGGTGGAGGCGGCAGTAATATAAAAGGCGGTGGTGGAGGTGGCGGCGGTTGCGTACGTATTAAAATCAAAGGATACCAGCTGGGAAACTCAAAAAATGCTCAAATTGGACGTGGTGGGAAAGGCGGTAATAACGAGAGGGGAGGCATAGGTGGTCAAACAATAATTCAGGGACTTCTTACCGCAGGCGGTGGCGGAGGTGGTGGATATTATGGATACGGAACTAGTGGCAGTGAAGGAAGTGCCAACAGCAGTGGTCGCGGCGGTAGCGGTGGCAGCTACTACTCTAGTAACAGTAATGTTAATGGTAGCAGTTCTACTTTCGGTGGCGGGAGTGGTGGTGGCTACGCATACTATAGAAGTAACGACGGCCCCTTTATTGTCTACAAAACAAACATTGGACATGGTGGAAGCTCTATTTATGGGGGGGCTGGTGGTGGTTGCAGTGATGGTATCGCAAAAGGGGGTTACAGTGGGAAAGGCGGCAATGGTGGTGATGGAAATGGTTTTACCAGCGGCGGTGGCGGTGGCTACTTTCCAGGAAAATCTGGTGGAGATGGCGGCAATGGTGGTGACGGAGCAATCTTGTTGAGATTTTTTATCTAGGAGTTTTTTATGAAATATGCAGTTGTTGAAAATGGTGTGGTAACAAATATTATTGTAGCCTCAGAAGACTATGTCCATGCCTTTGATGGTGAAGCTATCCCCTCAAG
>NZ_JBHIMK010000288.1:0-1464 GCF_042194085.1 Bartonella sp. MU70NMGDW | reverse complement strand
CCACAGGGGGAAGGAAAACTTTCTCAGTTTGACAGAATAGAATTATATCTCAAAGATCAATTAATTTCAGAGCTAAAAGTAAAATGAAACATCAAATACTGGCCTTTTTCATTGTTTCATTTTTTTAGTCATCTCACTTAATTTTAGTCATCTTACCGAGACCGAATGCGGTCCTTATCATCGATAATGCAACGAGATTGGGAAGAAAGGACGCATTTTTAAACGTTTTAGGATTGTGTATAGCAACATATGTGCATGGGGCATTTTCCATACCTAAGTGTATCAGCGCTCATTCTCAACAACAAAACGCTGTTTTTTTAGTAAAACTTATGGGTAGCAGCTATTTATTATACATGGGCATTAAATCGATTAAATCTGGAATACACAGCTTAAATTCAAAAGAAAGAATATCAACGAATGAAAAGCATGCTACGAGTAAAACAAAGCTTTTAACCAGCTACAGAGACGGCTTTCTGACACAAGTACTAAACCCCAAAGTATCAATATTCTATATAGCGGACTTCCCAAAATTTTTGTCTTCTGGCGGTGGAATTAAAAAAGGCTTTGAACTTGTAACCATACATTCCTTCAATATCTTTGCATGGTTTACTTTAATGACTATTTTTATATCATTTGCCAGCACCGCTTTAAAAAAGCAGCGGGTAAAAGGCTCGATTAATATCGCAACAGGAACAGTTTTATCTCTGTTTTCTTTTTTTATTTTCTTTGGAACGTTTCATCTTTTGATAACAAATTGCAAGGCTAATAGAGAAATCTTTTCCTGATTCTGTCTCTTACTATGAATAGCTCAACCCCTAACAGAGCTTATACAATCCCCTGTTCTTTTTTTCTTTATATAACTGAGTTACGCTGCATTTCTTTATCATAGTCTCAAGGACTTTTGTGTAAACAATGTGAATTTCTCGCAATGTTTTATAAAATGTTATCAATATCTAAACAAAATCCTTATTCATCATTTTAAAAGAAATGAGCTATGATATTCCTCTTTTCGTTTATGAAACAAAAGTAACTTTTTGATTTATGATAGCATCATACAAACAAAAAAATCATTTTAATTGTCTATCATTAAAAACTGTTTCTTAAACTAAGATGAGAACTCTCGAGCGCGATTTGAGCAAAAATTAAAACTCTCACCATTATGAATAACAACAAACAATGCACTGATTATAAACTATAAATTTCAGAAAATCATAAAAACTCCTGACAACTTTCTGAAATAATTTTAAAAGCCCCCAAGTCTTTTAATGAACCAATTATTGGTTATTAATAACAATAAAAAGCTCCCTATTCAAATATCTGGGAAAATATCCTCTTTTTCAAAACCATATTTCTAAAACCATATTCTTTTCTTTATCCACATAAAATCATAAAAAACGTTTTTTTCCTTTACACCTCATTTATATCATGCTTCGATACAGAATGATGCATTTTTTAGTGTAATTT
>NZ_JBHIMK010000287.1:0-1466 GCF_042194085.1 Bartonella sp. MU70NMGDW | reverse complement strand
CTTGCAAGTTACAAGCGGGAAGAGCCCTTGTGGATAAAAAACTATTAAGAAAGGATTAAAAATGCCTCTAATGAACCGTCTCAAGTGCCAAGGGCTGTAGCAACATTGGGAGCAAACAAAGAATATGACAGTGTTGAAAAATATAACAATATCAACTGACTCTTTTATTAAGCATAAAGATGGTCGCACCCCATAGATTTTATATTATTTCCATGGGGACTTTATTATTATACCATTCACAAGCGCCGTTGCATCAGAGATGTCGTTGCGCCCCATAAACACCATCACGAAATAGGCTTGAGAACCTAGATATTTATTAAAAACAAGGGCGTGAATTAGGAATAACAAATCCATTCTATTTTGAGTGTTTTGTCGTGCATGAAGGGCGTGCCCCCAGTAAAAAACACAATAAAAAGCGTGAAGAAAGGCCTAATCTTTCATTATTTAACATGATAGTGCTTTAGATGCTTTTGAAATATATAAAGCTAAATTAAAGGATTGTGGTACAGATGGAAGCTGATTTCTACCCCCTTTATTCTTTTCCAATGAGATCTCCTCCCCATTTCAAATATTACGCCAACAAAGGTATACGCAATATATTCACTCCAATCTGGATGCTCTCTCCAATCTGGCATACAAAAACTAAAAACAGCAGAAAACAATATTAAACCGCTTTAATTGTTGTCTCAAACATATAGATTTAAACAACTAACCGCTTCATATCACCACACTTCAAAGGACAGTACTCCATGAGGCTTATAGGCAATATTCAACCCTCAAAAGACTCAATATATAAAACCTTATATTACCACAGCCCCAAGGAAGCTGTTTTTAAGGCATCACGGGCTAGTTTAAATATTCTCTTGATCCCCGGCCTCCCTAGACTAAAAAATGAAGCGCCCTATTAACTCAGTCTGCAAACAATGCTCTGTAAATAGCCCGCCTTCTCTTAGTCCTCTTCCAGATAGTTTCCCCTACAGCATGTGGTTCACATCACTACACCTAAACGACATTGTTTTAAGAACAGCGTTTTACAGTACAAAAGGATAATAATTTAAATACCCAAATGCGCTTAAAACATGTCTACTCACTAAACGCACTATTTACCCAAATCAACTGCTCTACCTAATCATTGTAATCACTTAGAACAGCCAATATTAATCAGATTTAAATCATTCCTCTATTTCTTTTGCGCGTCCAGATAATTGCATAGCTCTAGAAAGATCATTAACTGCATTTAAATGCGTTTGAAGTAATTCACTATTACGTTGTAGTTTTTCTTGTAAATCAGATAGCAAACTTTCAACCTCATGTTCAATATCTTGATTCATGTAGCGCTTCACATCACTTATGGATTTATTAAGATCACGCAAACCACGTATTTTACGCAAATTTATTTCTTCGTAATCTGGAACACCACTGCTCTCTAGCATATTGCTTTCATAATCAACAACTTGAGCTAATCC
>NZ_JBHIMK010000286.1:0-1478 GCF_042194085.1 Bartonella sp. MU70NMGDW | reverse complement strand
CAACACACATTGGCTTAGTGATGACAGCTTTCATCATTGCTCCTTTTGAGTCATAATTAATGACATCATTAGTCAAATATTGATTTTTATTCTGTGAAAAATTGATTAACCAGAATTACCGAGAAAACGGGGCTTTCTAGCCACGTTTCAAGTTCACATTTTACTGAATTTTTGAGGATATTTTTGAATTTTAGACACAATACGACCAGTGCCGTGTCGTCATTAAATACGATTTTTTACACTATGTCAACAAAAAAATCATGATCTTGTGTTTTTTTATTTTTTTACCTAAATATGGTGTTTTTAGAAACAAAAAGGTATGTATTGACACAGCCAAAAAAGAAGAAAATCTAAATATTAAGCTCGTGACGCGCTGCTGTTGCCAAAAAAGCAGATCTTGTTAAACCTCTTTCTTGTGCACAATCATCAATTGCACGTAAGAGTCCTCTTTCAATAGATATATTCGTACGTACCACTTCTGCATCATTTTCAATAAAGGGGACTTGTATTAAAAAAGCTCCTTCTGACAAAGCTGTTTTGACAGATTCCCGTTGGATGACTTCCTCAAATTTTGAAGGAATAGGCACTATATCTATATCTTCGCAATAAAGTTGAAGTGCTTCTGTTGCGTTTGCGATTAAAATTTCTTCCTCATCAGCAGCAGAAAAAAGTCCCTCAAAATCAGGAAACTGAACACCAAAAGCAGAATCTTCATCTTTATGAACAAGAGCAAAAAATCTTTTCATTTTTCTTCTCCTTTTTTTAACCAACCTGCTTGTTGTGCGATAGAACGTGCTGTACCAATCGGAAGATTTTTTTTAGGATGTGGAACAATAACAACCTTACCATCTTTTTTTAATTTATGATGAGAACCTTTTACTTTGATAAGTTCAAAGCCATCACGCTTTAATTTTGCAATGATTTTTCGGCTATCTTGTTCCATTCCCTAAACTCACGATGTGTAAATATATACACATTTTAATGATTTTTCATCTGATGTCAATTCTTTTTTAACGGCTAAAGTGCTTATGAAGCGCATTAAGAACAATACGCAAAGAACTAACAAGATGTGTTAGCGATTGATCTTCTATAACAAGATATTGTAATGCAGCATAAAGATTATACTGTCTATAGAGGTGTTGTGCTTCTTTGATAGCCTCTTTCGTCACTTCATAACAATGAGTTGCTCTTTCAATCCACCGTTTTTGTGCCTCCTCATTTGATGGAGGAGTAAAGTTATCATAAATTGCATTAGGCAATCCTTTTGCACATAGGTAATTGTTTTTCACTTCAAGATATTTTTGCGCAGCATCATATTGGTCTTGATTGATTTCGCCTTGCAAATAAAGCCGCCCAATATAGGTACTGGAAAGTGGATTTTTAGCCTCTTCTATGGTCAAACAGAAGCGTTTGGCACGCATTTCAATTGCCAATTTATCCATGGGTTCATGCGGTGTTTTTGCTCGTGAGATGCGTCC
>NZ_JBHIMK010000285.1:0-1480 GCF_042194085.1 Bartonella sp. MU70NMGDW | reverse complement strand
GCATGGGAATGGTTTTATCATACAGTTGGAAATGACCGTTGTCCGATTCTCGATACATGGTGGCAAACGGAAACAGGGGGGCATATGATCACACCCTTGCCTGGTGCAACCCCCCTTAAAGCAGGGTCAGCCACACGTCCTTTTTTTGGTGTTCAACCCCAAATTGTTGATGCCCAAGGCAATGTTTTAGAGGGTGAAGCAGAAGGCAATCTTTGTATCAGTGATTCATGGCCCGGACAAATGCGCACACTTTATAAGAATCATGAGCGCTTTATTCAAACTTATTTTTCCTCCTATAAAGGAAAATATTTTTCAGGCGATAGCTGTAGGCGCGATAGCGACGGCTATTATTGGATCACAGGACGGGTTGATGACATTCTCAATGTCTCGGGACACAGGTTAGGAACCGCTGAAATTGAATCAGCCCTTGTTTCTCATCCCGCTGTATCAGAAGCAGCTATTGTGGGTTACCCGCATTCCATTAAAGGACAAGGAATTTATAGTTTTGTGACCCTCATGGAAGGGACAGCGCCAAGTGAAGAATTGCAAAAAGACCTTATCAAGCATGTGAGACACGAAATAGGCTCCATTGCCATATTGGATAAAATTCAGTTTGCTCCGCAGCTTCCCAAAACACGATCAGGGAAAATTATGAGACGTATTTTACGAAAAATCGCTGAAAACGATTTTGATACTCTCGGAGATATTTCAACCCTTGCCGAACCACAAGTTGTTGAAGATCTGATTGCCAACCGACAAAACTAAAAAACACGAAGAAATATAACATACGGTGGTTTTTGTTTTTTGCTAAAATTATCCTAGCATTGTTACGAAAACCACTGAGGAGAATAAAAAACAAAACAATTCATGAGAAGCTCAATCATTCTAACAACAAACGCTTTTCTTCATGGGAGGTAAGAAATAATTTAAGCAAAAACCTCAGGATTGGGATACGAACAAGAATAAGAAAGTAAGATAAAAAGAGCAACATAGCTTTTTAAAATCACCCAATGTCCACTCAATGCAAAAAAAGCCTCTGAGTAAGAAGGAAAAATAGTTCTGATGTTTATGCTAGAATCCCTTTGAAATTCCTGCTAAAATCATAAATAAGGCTAAAAAAAGAAAGTATAAGTGATAATATTCTTGAGCAAAAATATTTATCTATAACGAGGGTGTATAAAAAATATTAAAAACCATGAAATCTAAAATAAACAAGCTTACAACAAAAATCTAAAGCAATGAAAGTAAGAGTTTTTAGAATAAATGATGCAATATAAAATCAGGAGTAATAATAAAAAGTGATTCATTTTGAAAATGTCGGCCTACGCTATGGAATGGGCCCTGAGGTCCTTCGTGATATTAGCTTTCATATTCCTCCTGGATCATTTCAATTTCTCACAGGTGCCTCTGGAGCAGGGAAAACGTCGTTGATGCGTCTTATGTTTTTGGCACTCAAACCCACCCGCGGTCATATTGATCT
>NZ_JBHIMK010000284.1:0-1481 GCF_042194085.1 Bartonella sp. MU70NMGDW | reverse complement strand
AAGGCATTGCCTAGTGAATTGCTTACCGGTGCGGCAGAATGGTTTCGGGACATGGCGCATGCCGAATACGCTGATAGTGATGCTTTCCAAGATGCGGTTATCTGTGGCATGGGGTGGACTGATACCCGCCTTGATTATGAGAACAGCCTCGATGGTGAACCGGTAATTACCCGTTTAGACCCACTGAAAATGGTTTGGGATAGTGCAGCGGTGCAACCGAATTTAACCGATGCGCAACGTTTGTGGTATGTAGACCGCAAGCCGTTAGAAGTAGCTAAGCAGATGTTTCCCAAATCTCATTGGACAGAGCTGAGTGCAGATTGGGCAAGGGATGGTAGCTCTCATGAAGGTGTTCACCATAATGATCTTGATTATTACAGCGATGAGGGGAGCATTGATGTTGAAAACGGTCGTCGGATGGTTACACTTGTTGAATGCCGTTGGTTTGAAAGCGAGAGGTATTACAAAGCGCCCGATTTAAGCACTGGAGAACTTCGTGATTATAGCGAGGAAGAATTTAAGCAGCTACAGTGCATGATGCCCGATATCCAAGGGGCAGCTTTTAATAAAAAGGTTGTAAGACGTGCTTTTTTAGGGAGAAAGTTGCTTGAATCCCCCGATCAACCCATGGTTCCAGCGGGTCAATTGGGTTGGGAGTGTATAACGGGGTATTTTGACAAGATAGAACGGCAATTTTATGGGGTTGTGCGTCCTACAAAAGACCCTCAGCGGTGGGCGAATAAATATTTCAGTCAAGTGATGTATATCCTTAATAGCCAATCCAAAGGGGGGCTTATTGTCGAGGAAGGGGCATTTAAGGACATCAGGCAGGCTATGCAAGATTGGACGCGGGCTGATGCGTTGCTAGTTGCTGAAGATGGCGCCCTTGCACAAGGAAAGATCCAACCCAAACCCGTAGCAGAATTTCCAACGGGGTTTTTCCAACTGTTTAATGAAGCTAAGGAAGCAATTAATCAGGTGACGGGTTTATCGCCCGAATTCATTGGCACAAGAGAAGTGACACAAGCGGGTATTTTGGAGGCACAACGACGCCAATCCAGTTTAAATCTGCTTGCTTGTCTGTTTGATGGTTTACGTTTGTACCGCAAGCGGCAAGGTAAGATTATTTTGCACCTTATCCAGAATTACTTGTCCGATGGTCGTTTGGTACGGATATCTGGTGAGGAGAATGCGCAATATATTCCATTGACGCGTGAAGAAGTAACGAGTGTCGAGTATGACATTGTTGTTGATGATGCGCCAACCAGCCCGAATGAGAAAGAGCGCACCTTCGGTATCATCACACAACTGCTTCCATTGCTTCAAAATGCCATTACGCCGGATATTATGCTTGATCTACTTCGTTATTCTCCATTGCCGGCGTCATTACTCAATCGTGTCAGTGAGAAGTTCCAACAGCAACAAATGGCACAACAACAGCAGATGGACCCCGAGCAGGAAATGAAGTTGCAGGAAAAGCA
>NZ_JBHIMK010000283.1:0-1482 GCF_042194085.1 Bartonella sp. MU70NMGDW | reverse complement strand
GGACGCATCTCACGAGCAAAAACACCGCATGAACCCATGGATAAATTGGCAATTGAAATGCGTGCCAAACGCTTCTGCTTGACCATAGAAGAGGCTAAAAATCCGCTTTCCGGTACCTATATCGGGCGGCTTTATTTGCAAGGTGTGATTAATCAAGACCAATATGATGCTGCACAAAAATATCTTGAAGTGAGAAACAATTACCTATGTGCAAAAGCATTGCCTAATGCAATTTATGATGAAATGCCTACAACTTCTGATAACGGAGCAAGAGAGAAATGGGTACAGAAGGCAACAGAACATCTTTTAGCTGTAAAAGATGTTGTTCAAGAAGCCCAATGTTTACACCGTCAATATAACCTTCATGCCGCATTACAGTATCTTGTTATAGAAGATCAATCACTACCACACCTTGTGCTTTCATTGCGCATTGCTCTTAATGCGCTTTATAAACATTTTACGCAAAACCGGTAGTTTTCAAGCGGCGTCTTGGATATTAATGGCAACCTCTTTTCCAAGAGCAATGAGAGTGGATTCCAAGGCATCTAATTTGGTTGCGTGGTTTAAATCCAACAATCGGTCAATTTGTGTTGGATGAAGTTTTAAAAGACGTACGAGATCAGCTTTGCGTAAGTTTTTTTCAATCATAGCGTTATGTATTGCAATTTTTAAAGTCACCAATGAAGATACTTCAACAAAAGGATAGGCAATATCACGATGTCCAAAGGGAATAGGTTCACGATCTTGAAAACGCCCCATAATGACTGTTAAAAGTGCATTTTTAGCCTGTTCCAAAGCCTCTTTTTCATCGTTACCATAGGTAATAAATTCCTGAAAGTCTTTAGAGACGACTAGAAGAGTATCATTGTCATCTTTGATAAATTTGATTGCATATTTCATTTACACCTCCATATTCAGGCTTATTTTAGGTCAAGATCTTTAAGAATCTTCTGGACTAATCCTGTTCCTAATTCTTTTCGCGTACCATGCATAGGTAAAACGGACTTTTTAGAACCACGCTTTACAAGCAAATGCCCTCCCTTCCCTGAAGTAAAACTGCAACCATGCTTTATAAGATATCTTTTCAATTCTTGACTATTCATTATAATAATATAACATCTAAAATGTTTCAATACAACATAAATGTTGTGTTAAAGGAAAATAAAGAATATCTTTTAAAACACCATATTTAGGTAAAAAAATAAAAAAAATACAAGATCATGATTTTTTTGTTGACATAGTGTAAAAAATAATATTTAATGGCGCCACTGCACTAGTCGTATTGTGTCTAAAATTCAAAAATATCCTCAAAAATTCAGTAAAATATGAACTTGAAACGTGGCTAGAAAGCCCCGTTTTCTGGGTAATTCTGGCTAATCAATTTTTCACAGAATAAAAATCAATTTTTGACTAATGATGTCATTAATTATGACTCAAAAGGAGCAATGATGAAAGCTGTCATCACTAAGCCAATGTGTGTTG
>NZ_JBHIMK010000282.1:0-1488 GCF_042194085.1 Bartonella sp. MU70NMGDW | reverse complement strand
TTTATTATGGCTGATCCATGAGCTCTAAGATATAAATTGAGAGGGAATGGGCGGCATTAAAAGTTAAACGCGCATGGCGAGGTTTGAGATTGATTAGTTCAAAATCCTTTTTTGAGCGGCCGTGCGCTGCACCTTTCTTGTTTCTTAAATTCATAGTACCATGCACAACTTGATACAGACCGGATGTGATCATTTTTAAGTCATTTGCATCTAGATCTTGATTTTTTAAGTTTTCTTGCTTCATATCTTCGGGATGGATCTTAGCTTTCTTAACGACTTCTTCCCATAAAGCAGGCAGATTATTACGGGCGTTTTCTGCATATGGGATAGAATGGTGGTCGAGATAAGCTTTGCAAGAGGCTTCCAACAGATTTGCTGCAAATAGAACTGCCTCCCTTGGATCTTTTTCTATATTTTCTAATGCTCTATTTATTTCGATTTCTACTGCTGAAAGTTCTTTCTCTGCAATAAGTTTTTTTAGCTCTTCCATCGAGAGGAGACCAGCTTTTTGCAATTCGTGTGTGAAGGTCAGTCCCTTCTTGATAATATATCCTCCACGCTGATATTCCAATCCATCTTTCTTTAACGTTTCTAAAACTTTACGTTGATCTTCTTTAAGCTGTTGTAGCATTTGATCTTCTGATATGTCTTCAAATTCGACTAACTTATGAAACTCGCTGTCTATAAAATCACCAAGCAGGGGACCAAGGACTTCAAGCGGTTCATCGCATCTCATATTGATTGTATCTAGTCGTTTCTTAATCTTGACTTCTTCATCATCACTTCGATCCTCATGAGGAGCAGATGGTGTATAAAAAAATAAGGCATTCAAATTCTTTGGCCAATAGTACTTTGGTAATATTTGAGAGAGTATCCTAATTGTTGCAGGAGGGATTTTGTTTTTCTGAGATATTTTTTGCGGAGACGATAATTGCATTTTATGGCTTTATAATATCAAAAAGTGGTGTGTGGAGTGGTTTTTAGAGTATGATTTTATTGCTTGACCTTGCATAGAAAGTCGCGCAACAATTTTGTGGCTTATATAAGATTTGTGAAAGAGAAATGCCATATTGTGTTTTAATTTTTTCTCTTTTCATTGTTATAACAGTGAAGGGGGTGGATAATGTGTGATAATTCGAAAAATATAGAATGAGAATAGAAGTATAATTTTGTATTATCGTAACTGCAATAACATTCTTTATTGGCAGATTGTTTATTGGAGATGAGAAGCAGGCAATGCGCATAATCTCTGACATGACAATAAGGAAGGTTTTGTGACAAGAATTTCAACAGTGGTATGTTACCAAATGTTGTGTGTGTTTTTTGCTTGTCAGAAAGAGTAGATGGCGCTCTTTGTTCGCATAACCGGTAGAGAGTAATGAGTGGGTAGGGGATCGGTTTACCAATCTCGTTTATTCCGTTAAAGCTTACGGTTTTCTATAAAAAGGCTGTTTTCATGATATCCGCTGTTAATCTCGCGTATTTGGT
>NZ_JBHIMK010000281.1:0-1503 GCF_042194085.1 Bartonella sp. MU70NMGDW | reverse complement strand
AGATCAATATGACCGCGGGTGGGTTTGAGTGCCAAAAACATAAGACGCATCAACGACGTTTTCCCTGCTCCAGAGGCGCCAGTGAGAAATTGAAATGATCCAGGAGGAATATGAAAGCTAATATCACGAAGGACCTCAGGTCCCATTCCATAGCGTAGACCGACATTTTCAAAATGAATCACTTTTTATTATTACTCCTGATTTTATATTGCATCATTTATTCTAAGAACTCTTACTTTCATTACTTTAGATTTTTGTTTTAAGCTTGTTTATTTTAGATTTCATGGTTTTCAATATTTTTTATACACCCTCGTTATAGATAAATATTTTTGCTCAAGAATATTATCACGTATACTTTCTCTTTTTAGCTTTATTTATGATTTTAGCAGGAATTTCAAAGGGATTCTAGCATAAACATCAGAACTATTTTTTCTTCTTTCTCAGAGGCTTTTTTGCATTGAGTGGGTACTGGGCGATTTTAAAAAGCTATGTTGCTCTTTTTATCTTACTTTCTTATTCTTATCTGTATTCATATTCCAATCTTGGTATCTTCCAATCTTGAAGTTTTTTCTTCAATTGTTTCTGATTTGTTATGAAGAAAGGCGTTTGTTGTTAGAGTTGTTGAGCTTCCCATGAATTGTTTTGTTTTTTATTCTCATCGGTGGTTTTCGTAACAATGCTGAGATAATTTTAGCAAAAAACAAAAACCACCGTATGTTATATTTCTTCGTGGGTTCTTTAATTTTGTCGGTTAGCAATCAGATCTTCAACAACTTGTGGTTCGGCAAGAGTTGAGATATCTCCGAGAGTATCAAAATTGTTTTCGGCAATTTTTCGTAAAATACGTCTCATAATTTTTCCTGATCGCGTTTTGGGAAGCTGTGGGGAAAATTGAATTTTATCCAATATGGCAATGGAGCCTATTTCCTTTCTCACATGTTTAATAAGCTCTTTTTGTAACTCTTCACTTGGAGCTGTCCCTTCCATTAAGGTGATAAAACTATAAATTCCTTGTCCTTTAATGGGATGCGGGTAACCCACAATGGCTGCTTCTGATACAGCGGGATGAGAAACAAGGGCTGATTCAATTTCAGCAGTTCCTAACCTGTGCCCCGAGACATTGAGTATGTCATCAACCCGCCCTGTAATCCAGTAATAGCCGTCACTATCGCGCCTACAACCATCGCCTGTAAAATATCTTCCTTTATAGGAGGAAAAATAAGTTTGAATAAAGCGCTCATGATCTTTATAAAGCGTGCGCATTTGTCCTGGCCATGAATCACTGATACAAAGATTGCCTTCTGCTTCACCTTCTAAAATATTGCCTTGGGCATCAACAATTTGGGGTTGAACACCAAAAAAAGGACGTGTGGCTGATCCTGCTTTGAGGGGGGTTGCACCAGGCAAGGGCGTGATCATATGCCCTCCTGTTTCCGTTTGCCACCATGTATCGAGAATCGGACAACGGTCATTTCCAACTGTATGATAAAACCATTCCCATGC
>NZ_JBHIMK010000280.1:0-1504 GCF_042194085.1 Bartonella sp. MU70NMGDW | reverse complement strand
AATTTTGATGGGGCTTTGGTTTGTTTTCTTACTGTCAACTATGCTTCTAACTTTTTTGAAGTTTTTTGATTGCTTCTATTGCAAGTCGTTTTCTATCGGCTGTTTTGGTATAAAGGGATTGTCCAGATATCATCTTCAATCTGATCTTCACGAATATGCCGTAAAGGATTGCTACAAACCCCTGTAAGGATAAGCAGACGCAAAGCTAAATGTTTTATAGTTGTTGTTTTGCAGAGAAATTGGTAAAAAAAACCGGCACATCTCTCCAATCCATGGCTGGTAAGCTTTGTTTTTTATGACGTTGTTTGCCTAAGAGAGCACGTGCTTTTTCTTTGTAAATCAACATCTAACCCTAATGCAGCCGCATGTTTGAGACAAAGTCTAAGATGCATCAGTGCTGTTCGAGCAGTTCCAGCTTTTGTATGCCAAATAGGAGCAAGGGTATCGCGTATCTCTGTTTGTGTAATCTCTGAAACGGCCAGACAGCCTAATTTGGGGAGAATATGGAGGTGTAAATGTAAAAACCAATTACAAGCCTCGCCATCATTTTTTAATTCAGCTTTACGGCTTTCAAAAGCATCCAACGCGATATCTTTTAAATAATGGAGATTACTTATTGCCTCACGCTTTTGTTTGTTGCGTTCTTTAATGGGGTCACGACCCTCACGTAAAATAGCACGCCACCCATTTGCCAATTCACGGGCTTGTTTTAGAGAAACATCTCGCAACGCACCCAAGCCCATTTCGCGACGGCGCGCGTGAAGGGTATAACCTAAAAACTCTCGTGAAAAGTATAAGATTAATAGTGCATCATTATTTTTATGTTATGAAGATACGAGTTGATACTAACAGATAATCCTTTTCCCGAGTTATGACAGTTTTTTGCACTTGATACAGTTTATTAAAAGGAATTTTTATTTCTTTCTTTACGTGTTTTTATTCACACATCAATCTCGCTTATTCTCGCTTATAATGTGTAAACAAAAAGTTTTGATTGCTTCAATATGAGCAGGTTTGGAAAAGAGAGAATCTTATGATATTGAGGAGCCAATTCAATATATAAAACAATAAATTATCCTTATAAATAAAAATGTTTATATTATCTTGCATTCAATCCCACATTTTCTGCAGAAAAATAGAAAATATAAAAATGAGTTAAATGACAATTATAAAAAATTTTATTATCACATAATTTCAATAAATGGTACAAAACTTAGGCTATAAAAAGCTGAATCATTCGCAATAAAAGTATTTTTCATTGCCTAGGATAGAGCATCTGGAAGGCTATTTTTTAATGCTTTTAAAGTCTATCTTCGAAAGAGAAACATGAGACTTTATTTATCATAAAGCTGTTATTGTGGTGTGGATTTTCGTCAACATTTCAATAAAGAAGGAAAGTAATGGCACGAAATGAACTGAAACGAGGTATGAGTAAGCGCCAAGTTATTTTTTTAGCTCTTGGCTCTGCTATTGGAACAGGTCTTTTTTATGGGTCTGCACAGGC
>NZ_JBHIMK010000028.1:20428-22793 GCF_042194085.1 Bartonella sp. MU70NMGDW | reverse complement strand
AGCATTTGCGCGTGATATTGCTCTATTAAAGCAATCGGGGATTAACCCTGTTGTTGTTCATGGTGGTGGGCCTCAAATTGCTGAAATTTTGATGAAAATGGGGATTGAATCACGATTTGAAAACGGTTTACGGGTAACCGACGAGCGGATCGTTGAAGTCGTTGAAATGGTTTTGGCCGGTTCCATAAACAAAGAAATTGTCGCTCTCATCAATGCAGAGGGTGAATGGGCAATAGGATTATGTGGCAAGGACGGCAATATGGTTTTTGCCGAAAAGGCTTATAAAACTGTCATTGATCCTGATTCGAATATTGAACGTGTTTTAGATTTGGGATTTGTTGGTGAGCCTATTGAAGTTGATCGCACATTGCTGGATCTTTTAGCATGTTCTGAAATGATACCAGTTCTTGCTCCTGTGGCTCCAGGACGCGATGGAAAAACCTATAATATTAATGCTGATATTTTTGCTGGGGCTATTGCTGGTGCATTAGAGGCTAAACGCCTTTTATTTCTCACTGATGTTCCTGGTGTTTTGGATAAACAGGGCCAACTTTTAAAAGAATTGACAGTTTCTGAAGCAGAGAAACTTATCAAAAATGGAACAATTTCAGGAGGCATGATTCCAAAAGTAGAGACTTGTATAAAAGCCCTTCAAAATGGTGTGGAAGGTGTTGTCATTTTAAATGGTAAAACTCCTCATTCTGTTTTACTAGAACTGTTTACCGAACAGGGAGTTGGAACGCTTATTGTTTCATAAATTGTGCGGAAAATTGGAGGAGAAAGCCTTTCATGACAAATATAAAACAGCTTAAATATCCTTTATTAAGTAAGCCAGAATTAGCAATATTTGTTGCAACAATATTGTGGGGTATTACATTTTTAGTCATTCATATCGCGGTACGCTATAGTGGTCCCCTGTTTTTTGTTGGATTTCGTTTTATTGTTGCATCTCTTATATGTGGAGCAATTTTTTGGCGCTCTATAAAAGGTATAACGGTTTATGAAGTTTTCGCTGGGATGGCGATTGGTTTAGCCATGTTTTTAGGTTATGCTTTTCAAGCAGCTGGACTTCAAACGATTATTAGTAGTCAGTCGGCTTTTATTACAGCGCTTTATGTACCTATGGTTCCAATCTTGCAATGGATTGTTTTTAAAAAACCTCCCCGTTTTGCTTGTTGGGTTGGTATTGTTTTCGCTTTTATTGGGCTTGTACTTATTTCAGGACAAAAGCCGGGAAATTTTGATTTTTCAAAAGGCGAAATTTTGACTTTGTTAGGTGCTTTAGCGATTGCTGGAGAAGTCATACTCATCGGAATTTTTGCCAATAAGGTTGATAGTCGGCGTGTGACCATTATTCAGTTATTTTTTAGTGGTTTTTTTTCATTTGCTTGTATGCCTTTGATGGGTGAAAGCATCCCTGAATTTTCGTGGGTATGGTTTAATATTGGTATAGGATTGGCATTAATGAGTGCCATCATTCAATTAGCTATGAATTGGGCACAAAAGTCCATTTCCCCTACACGTGCGACACTCATTTACGCAGGTGAACCGGTATGGGCTGGTATTGTTGGGCGTTTGGCTGGAGAACATTTATCTCCCTTAGCTTTATTGGGCGGTTTGCTTATTCTGATTGGGATCATTGTGGCTGAATTACAACCTTCACAATGGCGTAAAAAAAATAAAGCAATTGAAAAAAATGATTAGCTATGCACCTTTTCTATTATGATTTTATTACATGAGATTTTTGCTTGCAAAGTTTTCATTTTTGAGGCTTTTTTTAATATGAAGATAAAGGAGGCTTTATAAGCTATTCCAGCTTTTGTATAGAAAATTGGAGCAATAATATTTATCTGTTTGCTTAACCTCTGAAACGGGAAGTCAACGTTCATTGAGTCAAAGCATGAAGTGGTAAAGACAAAAAACAGCTTTCATCTTTACGATCATGTTTAAATTTAGCTTTACAATTTTCAAAAACATCCATGGTAATGTTTTTGAATAATGAAAATTACGCACTGTCGCACTTTATTTCTTTTGTCCTTTAATCGAGTTATGCTTCTCACGTAAAATAGAACGCCTAAAGCAGCCTCCCATAATGTTGTATATTAACGCGTTTTTTAAAAAGACAATTTTCTTAATATACATCATATTCATTGACGGTCCGCGTGAAGTATAGAAAAACTACAGAGCATCATCGTTTTACTTAAATAAAAGGCACTAGCATTTTCTTTGTCAGTTCTCAATATTATGACAGCCTTTGGCATTTGAAAGAGAGAGAGGCATGTTTACTCATTTCTTAAACGTTTTTATCCATATACTAGCCCTGTTTTATAATGGGGAAGCACAAAATTTGATTGATTCACTATGA
>NZ_JBHIMK010000028.1:11404-20328 GCF_042194085.1 Bartonella sp. MU70NMGDW | reverse complement strand
TTGTGTTTTGAGAAGCTTTTTAGGTTTATATTCTTTTGATAGAAGCCGGAGCATAATTGGTCTTTGCGTTTTGTATTATTCTTTGCTAAATCGCCTTATATGACAATAGATCGTAATTATATTCGTAATTTTTCCATCGTGGCGCATATTGATCACGGAAAATCCACTTTAGCTGATCGTTTGATCCAAATAACAGGTGGACTTGATACACGTGAGATGAAAGAACAAGTACTCGATTCCATGGATATTGAGCGTGAACGTGGAATTACTATTAAAGCACAAACGGTACGTTTACACTATAAGGCAAAGAATGGTGAAACCTATATTTTAAATCTTATGGATACACCTGGTCATGTGGATTTTGCTTATGAGGTTTCGCGTTCATTGGCAGCTTGTGAAGGTTCTCTGTTGGTGGTAGATGCAAGCCAAGGTGTAGAGGCACAGACGTTAGCAAATGTTTATCAAGCGATTGATAATTCGCATGAATTGGTTGTTGTACTCAATAAAGTTGATCTTCCAGCAGCAGAACCTGAGCGTGTTAAAGAACAAATTGAAGATGTGATAGGCATTGATACATCTCAAGCAGTAGAAATATCAGCAAAAACAGGTTTGGGTGTTCCTGATGTTTTGGAGGCAATTGTTGCACAATTACCACCTCCCCATACAGGCGATGTTGCAAATCCCTTGAAAGCAATGTTGGTTGATAGCTGGTATGATGCATATCTTGGTGTCATTGTTTTGGTACGGGTGATAGATGGTATTTTAAAAAAAGGCCAAACCATTCGTATGATGGGTACAGGAGCAAAATATCCAGTTGAGCGCGTTGGGGTGTTTACACCTAAAATGGTACAGGTTGATGAGTTAGGACCAGGCGAGATTGGTTTTATCACTGCCTCTATCAAAGAGGTAGCAGATACACGGGTTGGGGATACGATTACTGAAGAGCGCCGTCCTTGTGAAAATGCTTTACCTGGTTTTAAGCCTGCGCAACCAGTTGTATTTTGTGGTCTTTTTCCAATAGATGCTGCCGATTTTGATGATTTGCGTGCAGCCATGGGCAAATTACGCTTAAATGATGCGAGTTTTTCTTTTGAAATGGAAACATCTGCGGCTTTGGGATTTGGTTTTCGCTGTGGCTTTTTGGGACTTCTTCATCTTGAAATTATTCAAGAGCGATTAGAGCGTGAGTTTAATTTGGATTTAATCGCGACAGCACCTTCGGTTGTTTATCGCATGAATATGAATGATGGTTCTGTTAAAGAGTTGCACAATCCAGCGGATATGCCTGATGTGGTTAAAATTTCTTCCATTGAAGAACCATGGATTCGGGCGACAATCATGACTCCTGATAATTATCTTGGGTCAATTTTAGAACTATGCCAAGAGCGGCGGGGGGTACAGGTTGGTTTGTCCTATGTTGGAACCCGTGCTATGATAACGTATGATTTACCACTGAATGAAGTTGTTTTTGATTTTTATGATCGGCTAAAATCAATCTCAAAGGGTTATGCTTCTTTTGATTATCAGATGACCGATTATGCGGAGGGGGATTTAGTTAAAATGTCTATTTTGGTAAATGGAGAGTCTATAGATGCATTGTCTATGCTTGTGCACCGCACGATTGCAGAAAAGCGCGGGCGTTCCATGTGTGAAAAACTGAAAGATCTTATTCCCCAGCATATGTTTCAGATTCCAGTTCAAGCGGCTATTGGTGGTAAAGTTATAGCGCGTGAAACAATTCGTGCTTTGCGTAAAGATGTAACAGCGAAATGTTACGGGGGTGATGTCACGCGTAAGCGCAAACTTTTGGAAAAGCAAAAAGAAGGCAAAAAGCGGATGCGCCAATTTGGAAAAGTAGAAATTCCACAATCGGCATTTATTCAAGCGCTCAAAATGAACAAATAATGAAAAAAGGAGTATTGTCTCTCATTGATTGTGCTTTTGCTTTTGTCGATTGGTTCAGATGCTTAAAGAACACTTTTAAATAAAATTGCGCTGTGCTTCATATTTTTGTGTATTGCGTAATGGTGTCATGCTTCTCACGTAAAAAAGAATACTTTAAACGAAATACATTTATGTTGCATATTGGCGCGCTTGTTTTAGTGAATCATCACTCAATGTATCAACTTCATTTCGCAATGGGGGCTGTGAAAAATATAAAGTAAAATACACAGTGAATAATATAAAATCCCTTTGGCATCAGCGTCTTTACGCGTCATAAAGGTGCAAAGCGCACCTATAATACTCTTTTTCAGCTCAAAATATTATGGCAATCCTTATCACTTAAGAGAATTCATTAAAGATATTTTTACTCTTTACTTAAAGTGTTTCTTACCCACACACTAACTGCGTTTGTAACGTGCAAGGAAATGATAGTGATTGATTCACTATGAAAGGATTTGAAATGAGAGAATCCTTGTATTCGAGGTTATTATTCAAGTTAAAAAACGATGAAATATTATTATGAATTAATCTTGTGTCTAAGAACGTAAAAGATCATTAATGGATGTTTTTTCTCGTGTTTTTTGATCAACGCGTTTTACAATAACAGCACAATAAAGGTTTGGTCCTGCTTCACCATTTGGTAAAGGTTTTCCAGGGAAAGAACCTGGCACGACCACTGAATAGGCTGGTACTTCACCTATAAAAATTTCACCTGTTGTACGATCAATAATCTTTGTAGATTTTCCAATAAAGACTCCCATTCCCAAAACAGCACCTTCACGGATAATACAGCCTTCAACAATTTCAGAGCGAGCACCGATAAAGCAATGATCTTCAATGATTGTTGGGTTTGCTTGCAGTGGTTCCAAAACACCTCCAATACCAACACCGCCAGAAAGATGGACATGTTTACCAATTTGTGCACAAGAACCAACGGTGGTCCATGTATCAACCATTGTGCTCTCATCTACAAAAGCACCAAGATTAACAAAGGATGGCATCAATATAACGTTGGGTGCAATGTAAGCAGAATAGCGTACAATGGCTCCAGGAACGGAACGGAAATCAGCACTTTTAAAATCTGCTTCTTGCCAACCAGAGAATTTTGAAGGAACTTTATCCCACCAATGTGTTCCATTGATTCCACCAGTAATAAGTTGCATAGGATTAAGCCGAAAAGAGAGCAAAACCGCTTTTTTCAACCATTGATGAACATGCCATTGTCCATTTTTTTGTCGTTCTGCAACACGGATTTCACCTTTATCAAGAAGGTTCAATGCATGTTCGACACTCTCACGGATTTCGCCTTTTGTGGTAGTATTGACAGAATCGCGATCGTCAAAAGCTTGTTCGATAATCATTTCAAGTTGTGTGAGATGGGTCATGACGAGAGTTCCGTTAAACAAGTTGAAAGCTTCAAGGTTTATTCTCTATGAACTACGCGAAGAAATGTGTTCAGTCAATAAAACGATGAGGAAGTAGGACAGGTGCATGAAAAAAAGCTGTAAAGAAAAAAGAAAAGAGGAGCAAGAAAATTGGACACCACTTCTCCATACGAAGGATGCTCTACAACAAATACATAAAATCTCTAATTCAGCACAAATGCGTTCGTCTACTTATCGTTTAGCCTATATCGATCAAGATTTTATAATGCGTCCAGAGTTGCGCTCACAACGTATTGGTCTTGAATTTTTAAAGCCGGAAATAACCCTTAAAGAATATGACATTCAATCAACAGTTGTTTTTTTTGGTGGTTCGCGTATTCCTGAACCTGGGCAAGCAGCGTGGGCTGCAAAAAATGAAATACAAAAGAAAAATTTGCATGCTATGTCACATTATTACGATGAAGCAAGAGAGTTTGCGCGTTTGTGCTCACTTTATTCCGCTACGACAGAATATCGTGAATTTGTGGTTGTTACAGGGGGCGGACCAGGAATCATGGAGGCGGGAAATCGTGGTGCTTGTGATGTTGGTGCCCCAACGATTGGCTTGAATATTATTTTACCACATGAGCAAGAGCCTAATTCGTATGTGTCGCCGCATTTGTGTTTCAATTTTCATTATTTTGGGATGCGCAAAATGCATTTTTTATTACGAGCGAAAGCATTAGCTATTTTCCCTGGAGGATTTGGGACTCTGGATGAACTGTTTGAGACGTTAACTTTAGTACAGACGGGGCGTATGAAACAGGTACCAATTTTATTGTTTGGCAAAGAGTTCTGGAGCAATGCTATCAATTTTGAGTATCTGTCTGAACAAGGTACAATTTCTCCTACTGATGTTAATTATATGAAATTTGTCAATACAGCAGCAGAAGCTTTTGAAGAAATTCGTTCTTTTTATAAACTGCCTTAACGACTTTTAAGACGTTCATTCTTGAAGGATAATTAATACTCTACTTTAGTTAAATAAAGTCCTGAAGGAGGAGCAACAACACCACAACGTTTACGATCTTTAGCATGAAGAGCTGCTTCGAGATCTTGAGCTGTCCAACGTCCAATACCCACTTCCATGAGGCTTCCTGCGAATGAACGGATTTGATGATGAAGAAAAGAACGAGCTTGCGCATAAAGGAAAATTTCTTCACCCTCTCTTTGAATATCGAGGCGTTCAAGGGTGCGAATAGGGCTTTTGGCTTGGCAATGTGCTGAACGGAAAGTGGTAAAATCATGTTTTCCTACAAGCTTTTGAGCAGCTTCATGCATGGCTTCAGCATTAAGAGGCTTTGGCAACCACCACACGCGTTTGGCATTTAAGGCTGGTGGAGAGCGACGATTAAGTATTTTAAAAAGATAATGGCGTTTGGTTGCGGAAAATCGTGCATCAAAGTCATCAGGGACATTTTGTACGTTTAAGATTGAAATCGCTTCTCCCTGTTTACGTAAAAGAGCATTGAGCGCATCACGTACAGTATGGGGATGCCAGTTTTTTATGAAATCAACATGCGCAACTTGTCCCGTAGCGTGTACGCCCGCATCGGTTCTTCCTGCTGTTGTTATGGTCAATTGTTGTCCACTAAAGGAAAAGAGCGCCTGTTCAAGAGCTCCTTGTATAGTGAGAAGTTTTGCTTGACGCTGCCAACCAGCATAATTTGAGCCATCATATTCAAGAGTGAGTTTAAAACGTGGCATCTTAAAAAACAGCAGAAATATGAGCGCCTCGCAAAAAGGTTGCGCTATCAAGGACTTTACCACCCGATCTTTGGAGAGAGGTTATTTCTATCCGCCCTTGTCCACAATGGACAATCAAAGAATCTGGTTCTATTCGTCCAATTTCAAGAGAAGGACCTGTTGTTAAGCGACTATCAAGAATTTTTACACGTTCTTCTCGTCCCCCAATATTCATATTGCACCAGCAGCCAGGAGAAGAAGAGAGCGCACGGATATGCCTATGAATAAACTCTGCAGGTTTTGTCCAATTAATGCGGGTCTCTTCCTTTTTGATTTTGGCAGCATAGGTGATGCCTTCCTCTGATTGTGGGGTCAGTTTAAGTTGTCCTTTTTCAAGAGTTGATAGGGTTTCTACCATAAGTTCTGCGCCAATATGTGAAAGTTTGTTTAAAAGCTCAGCAGTGGTGGTGTTATCAGTAATGGGGATGGAGCGAGAAAGAGCGATAGGTCCCGTATCAAGTCCTTCATCCATTTTCATGATCATAATACCTGTTTCTTTATCACCAGCCATAATTGCTCGTTGAATAGGCGCAGCACCACGCCAACGTGGTAAGAGTGAAGCGTGGGCATTAAAACAACCAAAACGCGGCGTTTCGAGAATAGCTTTGGGTAAAAGGAGTCCATAAGCCACCACAATAGCAGCATCAACAGAAAGTGCTGCAAATTGCTCCTGTTGTTCGATTGTTTTGAGTGTTTGTGGCGTAAAGATGGGAATAGATTTTTCTTGCGCTGCACTTTGAACAGCTGAGGGGATTAATTTAAGTCCTCGACGTCCTGCTGGGCGAGGGGGTTGACTATAAACAGCAACAACATCATGACCTGCATCCAATAAAGCATGTAAAATAGGAACAGAAAAATCTGGAGTCCCCATAAAAGCTAATCGTAAAGCCATTACAAAACTGCTTCCTGCATGTTTTTTTCTTTTGCGCGTTTTTTAAATTTTCGTATCACCATATCGCGTTTGATCTTTGAAATGTAATCAATAAAAAGGCGCCCATCTAAATGATCAATTTCATGCTGCAAGCAAGTTGCTAAGAGATCGTCTGCTTCAATTTCTGTTTGTTTTCCTTCACGGTTCTGATAGCGAACACGAAGGCGTTTAGGACGTTCAACCTCTGCAAAATAATCAGGAATAGAAAGACAACCTTCTTTGTAAATATTACGCTCATCTGAAAGCCATAAAATTTCAGGGTTGATAATAACAAATGGTCTTTTCTGCTCATCTTCAGAATTTCCAGAGACATCTATAACCAACATACGTAGCGGTATACCAATTTGAATAGCAGCAAGACCAACGCCCTTAGCATCATACATGGTTTCCAACATATCATCCGCAAGTTTTTGGAGAGCTGAATCGACCTGCTCAACAGGTCTGGACACTTCCCGTAAAATCGGATCAGGTAAAGTAACTAAAGATCTCATTGGCATAAGTAGAGATTAATCAATGGTTTGTTATTGGTCAATATTGAATAACGGATTCTTGCGTTTTTTTACAACAAGAGCGTTATATTACAATTTATGTTTGATTCGTTTTTTTCCATACTCGTTGGTGAGTTTTTTTCTAAACTAATGCTTTTGCTTTTATTTATATTTGTCTGTTTGGCATTTTTTATGTTGATACATTCTCATCGAAAAAAAGCATTTTTGGAAAATGAAATTGCTGAACGCGCACGTGAGGCACAAATGCAGATGGCTACCTTGCTGAAAACACAAGCTGAAATGCAAGGGCGAATGCAAACGATGGCGGAAATTTTTGGTCAACGGCAGGCTGAATTGAATAAATCACTCAGTGAGCAACTCAATGGGATGACAACAAGCTTGGGCCAAACACTTCAGGTACAGACCAAATCCACTTATGAAAATTTGAATCGTTTGCAAGAGCGTTTAGCAGTGATTGATGCGGCGCAAAATAATATTCAATCGCTTACGGGACAAGTTGTTCAATTGCAGTCCATTTTAAGCAATAAGCAGACACGTGGTACTTTCGGTCAGGGGCGGATGGAAGCCATTATTGCCGATGCCTTACCAACAAATGCTTATGCTTTTCAGGCTGTTCTTTCCAATGGAAAGCGCCCAGATTGTCTCATTCATATGCCCAATAAAGCCCCTTCTCTTGTTGTTGATGCTAAATTCCCTCTGGAGGCTTGGAATGCTATGCGTAAGGCAGAATCAGCGCAAGAGCGTCAAGAGGCAGAACGCCAATTTCGTACCGATATGGAAGTTCATATTCGTGATATTGCACAAAAATATTTGATTCCCGGAGAAACCCATGACACTGCTTTCCTTTTTGTGCCATCTGAATCGATTTTTGCAACAATTTATGAGGACTTTGAGGCATTGGTACAAAAATCCAATAGAGCCCATGTGATTATTGTTTCACCATCTTTGTTGATGCTCTCTGTCCAAGTGGTACAAACCATTATGAAAGATGCACGGATGCGTGAACAAGCGCATTTAATTCAATCAGAAGTAGCAAAGTTGATGGAAGATTTTGGACGAATGGATACGCGTGTTCGTGCGTTACAGAAGCACTTTCACAAAGCAGGTGAAGATATAGAGGGAATTTTGATATCATCCTCCAAAATTATGAAACGGGCAAATCGCATTGAAACTGTCGAATTAAAAGAGAATCACTCTGAACAAACAAAAATAACAACATTGGCTCAGTCGCAAACATTGCGTTTTGCTGACGAGGAATAAAGCAAAGAAAGCTTTTTAAAATCACAAGTCAGATCATGTTCTTTATTGATTGGTAATACTTTTTTAGTATCTCTATCTTGTTTTATTTCTTAAACGAGAGGAATAGGAATATGCGACACCTTTTGTTTTTAGGGGCACTGGTGTTTCTGCTAGATGGGTGTGCAACGACTACTCCCACCCACACAAACAATGCTTGTGCTATTTTAGCACAAAAAAATGGTTTTTTTGACAATTGGGGTAAGGTGTCTCAAAGAGCGGAAATGCGCTATGGGATTCCTATGCCGATTATTCTTGCAACTATTAAGATGGAATCGAGCTTTCGTCACAATGCACGTCCTCCACGCAAGAAACTACTTGGTTTTATTCCATGGAAGCGTCGGTCGACAGCTTATGGTTATTCTCAAGCGCTTGACAGTACATGGGCAATGTATCTTCGCTCTACGGGCAGATCTTTTGCATGGCGTACGAATTTTGCAGATTCTGCTGATTTTGTTGCTTGGTACCATCGCCAAAGTGTTCAACGCAATGGGGTGAGATTTGATGATGCATATAGCCTTTATTTAAATTATCATATGGGACATGGTGCTTATGCGCGTAGTGGCGGGCATGCCTCTGCTGCGCTTTCACAGGCAGCACAGCGCATGGCAAGGATATCGAGGCTCTATGAACAGCAATTAAAGAGATGTGGATGGCGTTAGGGAAGATTTTTGAAAATCTCAATTAGGGAATTGTTGCGGTAAAATTATTTGAGAGCCAAATTTCTTATGGCGTAATAAGGTTGTATCGTTTTTCTGATTGTTAAATGAAATAAATTGTTATTTTTTAGAATAAACCCAAGAGACAGAAAGCTTTTGCAATGCTCAATATATTTGACTGTACTCTCGATATTTTTACCTTCTTTGTTTAAAAAATTTACAATGGAAACTATATCCTATTTGGCTCAGGCATTTCGCACAGGTCTAAATATCAGAGATTATTAAAGAAAAATTTTAAAGTTTAATATCATTTTTTATTTTCATTATGCGTATTACTGGCTGATTATTACATGAATATTTTCTTTGTTAAGCGTATAAAATAGCAATCAAAAAAATGCAATTCGAGCATCATATT
>NZ_JBHIMK010000028.1:3191-11304 GCF_042194085.1 Bartonella sp. MU70NMGDW | reverse complement strand
TTTTGGTGGAGCTAAGCGGGATCGAACCGCTGACCTCTTGCATGCCATGCAAGCGCTCTCCCAGCTGAGCTATAGCCCCTACAAAAACAATTTTTCCCAAAAGGGAAGTATACAATTTCAGCTTTTCTAGAACGATCAAAATTGAAGATCAAGAAGAATTTACATTCAATGGAAAAGATGTCCTCTTTTACTTCTCTTAAGCATCGTCATCATTAGAAACACCGCCTCCGAGAATATCAGTAACGTCATCATCTTCATCGTCATCATCATGAGATAAAAATGTATCATCGTCATCACCGAGATCTACATCACCGTCTTCTAAATCAGGAAGATCGTCATCTTTAGAATCCTCATCATCCTCTTCAAGAAGCATAAAAGCAGATTTTTCAAGTGCTGTATCAAGCTCTTCAGCATCAACGTCTTCCTCATTGTTTGCTTCAGCTGCTGCAACTTCAAAGTAAGAACGCGGATAAGAAATTCCTGTATAGGGCGACACAATAGGATCGCGATTTAGATCGTAAAATTTTTTTCCTGTTTCTGGATCAACACGTTTAGTTCCAAGTTCTTGTTTTGCCATAAACCGTGCCTCTTTGATTAACTATTATTCCATTAAAAGATAAATTGTATGGTGCTTAATCGAAAAATAAAGCCTTTGTCAAAGATAAATACACTGTTCCACAGTGATTTTTTCATGACGTCTTTTAAAGCATGTGCTAAAGGATGCACAATTTCATAAAAGTTAGATAGAATTAAATAGAATTTCCATGCAAAAAGCAATCCCTATAACCACCTATAAATCGAGTAGTCTCTCTGGAAAAATTAAAATACCAGGAGATAAATCAATTTCTCATCGCTCTCTTATATTGGGAGGATTAGCAAGTGGTGAGACACATATTCATGGATTACTTGAAAGCGCTGATGTACTCAATACAGCCGCTGCTATGCAAGCTATGGGTGCCTGTATTATTAAAAAAGATGGCTTCTGGACCATACGAGGAACAGGGAATGGTTGCCTTTTAGCTGCACAAAAACCTTTAGACTTTGGAAACGCTGGAACGGGTGCTCGTTTGGTTATGGGAATGGTTGGTCCATATCATATGAAAACAACCTTTATTGGTGATGCTTCTCTCTCTAAACGTCCAATGGGACGTATCCTTGATCCACTGCGTCTCATGGGGGTTGAAATTGAAGCAACGCACGACGATCACCTTCCTTTAACGCTTTATGGCCCGAAAATGGCTAATCCGATTCGTTACCGTGTTCCAATAGCTTCCTCTCAAATTAAATCAGCAGTCTTGCTTGCTGGACTCAATACCGCCGGCATTACAACTGTTATTGAACCAGTTCTGACACGAGATCATACGGAAAAAATGTTAAAAGCATTCGGTGCACAACTTGAAATAGAAAAAGATAATGAAGGTGCGCGTTTGATTCATCTTAACGGTCAACCCCATCTTATTGGGCAAACAATTCATATTCCGGGTGATCCTTCTTCTGCTGCTTTTCTAATTATCGCAGCCCTTCTTGTAGAAGACTCTGATATCACCATTGAAAATGTTTTGATAAATAACTCTCGAATGGGACTTATCGAAACATTGTGGGAAATGGGTGCTCAAATTGAATTTTTGAACCGACGTCAAACAGGTGGAGAGGATGTTGCTGATCTACGGATAAAATCATCGGTTCTTAGAGGCGTTACGGTGCCCAAAGAACGTGCTCCATCGATGATTGATGAATATCCTGCTTTGGCAGTAGCAGCAGCCTTTGCAGAAGGCAAAACAGTGATGTTAGGAATTGAAGAATTGCGTGTAAAGGAATCAGATCGACTGTCTGCTGTTGCTCAAGGATTAAAAATTAATTGCGTAGACTGTGAAGAAGGTCAAGATTTTCTTATTGTTTATGGGAAAGGTTCTGCCAAAGGTTTGGGTGGTGGACATGTCTCCACACATCTTGATCATCGAATTGCTATGTGTTTTCTCATTTTTGGGCTTGTATCAGAAAAACCTGTTACCATTGATGATAAACGAATGATCGCTACGAGCTTTCCAGAATTTATTCCTTTTATAAAACAACTTGGGGGGAAAATCGCTTGAAGCCTTTTGTTATTGCCATTGATGGACCTGCAGCCTCAGGCAAAGGAACCTTAGCACGCAAAATTGCTGTACATTATCGTCTTCGCTATCTCGATACTGGTCTTACTTATCGTAGTGTTGCTCATACGCTTTTACAACAAAATTTAGCTCTTAATGATGAAAAAAATGCTATTATTTATGCTAAAGAACTCGATTTTAACACCTTAAATCCTGCCCTTCTTTCTTCTCATGAACTTGGTGAAGCGGCTTCAAAAATAGCGATTAACCCTGCTGTACGCAAAATTCTTGTCGAAAAACAACGCAACTTTTCTAAAGTTTTACCCGGCTGTGTGCTTGATGGGCGTGATATCGGAACTATTGTTTGTCCTGATGCCGATATCAAGTTTTATGTTCTAGCCAATGTTCAAACACGCGCCAAACGTCGCTATCAGGAGATTTTAAAAAAAGGTGTTCAGGCAAATTATCATGAAATCCTAGCTCAACTTGAACAGCGCGACAGTCGCGATATAACGCGCAAACAAAGTCCACTAAAACCAGCAAAAAACGCCCACTTGCTTGATACGTCAGAATTGAGTATAGAAGCAACATTTGAAATTGCATGCAGTTTTATTGATCCAATCATAAAAATGCATATAATTGGATAAATTCGTTAAGGTAACTTCCAGCCTAGCGCTAACTTTTCTTCCTTTATTCAAGGAAAAAGGCTAGGAGTTGCTTATGTTAACACTAACCTAGCGCTCATACCTTATAATACAAGGTATATATTAGGAGTTCTTATGTCACAATACAATCCCACAACAGCGGATTTTGAAGCCCTTTTAACAGAATCTTTTCAAACTAATGATCTTAATGAAGGATCTGTTGTTAAAGGTCGTGTTATTGCAATCGAAAAAGACATGGCCATTATTGATGCTGGTCTTAAAGTCGAAGGACGTATTCCTCTCAAAGAATTTGGAGCTAAAGCAAAAGACGGTTCTTTGCAAGTTGGCGATGAAGTTGAGGTTTACATTGAACGCATTGAAAATGCGATGGGTGAAGCTGTTTTATCGCGTGAAAAAGCACGGCGCGAAGAAAGTTGGGTCCGTTTAGAGGAAAAATTCAATGCTGGTGCGCGCGTTGATGGAGTGATCTTTAGCCAAGTAAAAGGTGGTTTTACAGTCGATCTTGATGGTGCCGTTGCTTTCTTGCCGCGCAGCCAAGTTGATATTCGTCCCATTCGCGATGTTTCACCTCTCATGCATAATTCACAGTCCTTTGAAATTTTGAAGATGGATCGTCGTCGTGGCAATATTGTGGTCTCACGTCGCACTGTTTTAGAAGAAAGTCGCGCTGAGCAACGTTCAGAAATTGTACAAAATCTTGAAGAAAACCAAATCGTTGAAGGTGTGGTGAAAAATATCACAGATTATGGTGCCTTTGTTGATCTTGGTGGGATTGATGGTCTCTTGCACGTTACAGATATGGCATGGCGGCGTGTTAATCACCCATCTGAAGTGCTCACAATTGGCCAAACGATTAAAGTGCAGATTATTCGCATTAATCAAGATACGCACCGTATTTCTCTTGGAATGAAACAGCTTGAAAGTGATCCTTGGGAAAGCATCAGTGTTCGGTATCCGATTGGTAAAAAAATTACGGGTGCTGTTACCAACATTACTGATTACGGTGGTTTTGTTGAAATTGAACCAGGAATTGAAGGGCTGATCCATGTTTCTGAAATGAGCTGGACAAAGAAAAATGTTCATCCTGGAAAAATTCTGTCTACATCACAAGAAGTAGAAGTGGTTGTTCTTGAGATTGATCCTTCTAAACGGCGTATTTCTCTTGGCTTAAAGCAAACATTTGAAAATCCATGGGAAGCTTTTGCCAATAAATTTCCTGTCAATTCGCAAATTGAAGGAGAGGTTAAAAATAAAACAGAATTTGGTCTGTTTATTGGGCTTGAAGGCGATGTTGACGGTATGGTTCATTTGTCTGATCTTGATTGGAACCGTCCTGGTGAACAAGTTATTGATACTTACAATAAAGGCGATATCGTTAAAGCTGTGGTCCTTGATGTTGACATTGAAAAAGAGCGCATTTCCCTTGGAATTAAGCAGCTTTCCAGTGATAAAGTTGGAGAAGCAGCTGCTTCTGGCGAATTGCGAAAAGGTGCTGTTGTAACATGCGAAGTGATTGCTGTTAACGACAATGACATTGGTGTGAAATTGATTGACCACAACCTTGAGACAACCATTCGACGCGCTGATCTCGCGCGTGATCGTGATGAGCAACGTCCTGAGCGTTTCGCAATTGGGCAAAAGGTTGATGCTCGCATTACAGCATTTGATAAAAAAACACGTAAAATTTCAGTATCGATTAAAGCTTTAGAAATTGCAGAGGAAAAAGAAGCTGTTGCACAATATGGTTCTACAGACTCAGGTGCTTCTCTTGGTGATATTCTTGGTGCAGCTTTGAAAAAACAAGAACAAGATTAATCATCAATCACTAAAGTTGACGGTGTTATTAAGGTCACTCATTTTAGGGTGACCTTTTTATTTTCTAAAAAATTGTCTGCTTATTTTCTAATTATTGGCGTCAAAAATTATAAATGCTTGCAAATAAAAACAAAAAGTTTGTTTTTTGTCTATCAACGGTTCACTATTCAGATAAAATGCTTACAATTTAAATAAAAACGATGTAATTGGATAACAATGGGACATTATGACGTGCATAATACCTTTCATAAAGTGTTTTTTTTCTCAAAAAGAGAAAAAAGGCTATTTTATTAATACGGATTTTCCTCTTCGTGCAATTTATAAGGTACAGGAAGATCTTTATAACTTAGGGCATGATATAGCTTCTGGTAAAGAAATTTTACTCCCTGAATATGACGGAGTAGAAGATTTTCGCAAGAAATTGAATGAAAATGCTAAACTTATTCTTCATGCCTTTCATACCAGTGATTTTGCTGCCCGAAATGATGAGACCATCGCACCGTCTGCTCAATGGCTCATTGATAATCATTACACCATTGATAAAACCATACAAAAGCTACGTCGTAATCTGCCCAAGTCTTTCATAAAGCAACTTCCTCTTTCTACACACAAAGCGGGAATACCACGAATTTTTGCTTTAACTTGGCTTTATATTGCGCATACCGATAGCAGCTTTTCACAAGAAACACTCACTGCTATAACCAACGGATTTCAAGAAGTTTGTGCGCTCACAATTGGTGAATTGTGGGCTCTTCCTTCTGTTATGCAAATGCTGCTCATTGAAAATGTCCGTCGTCTTTCAGTCCGTATCGAAAAAGCGCGACATATGCGCCATCTTGCTAGTCAAGTGGCTGATAAAATTTCTCTTGTAGAAAATAAAACAAATCTACACTCTCTTTTTACGCAGTATAAACCATTTACTGTTGATCCAACTTTTTCAGAACATTTATTCTATCGCCTGCGCAGTGCATCTGTCGATTCAACCGTAGCATTAACTTGGCTTGAAAATCAATTGAAAAGCCAAGGCAGTAGCTTAGAGATTGCAACAGCCGATGAACATACCAGACAAGCAGCAGATGGTGTGACCATGGGAAATATTATCCGTGCTCTTAAAGCTATAGATGATGTTGATTGGACAGCATGGTTTGAAACAGTGAGTTGTGTCGATTCTATTTTGCGTAAAAATAGTGATTTTTCTGAAATTGATTCTCACTCACGCAATATTTATCGACAAGTCATTGAAAAAGTTTCACGCTTTTCGCCTCTTAGTGAGCTGGAAATTGCACATAAAGTTGTAGAAATGGCAAATTCCACTTCTAAAGATATGCCTCATCATTCTTGTGTGGGGTGGTACCTTGTTGATGATGGTCGTGGCATATTTGAAAAGGCTTGTGGATATATCCCGCCCTTTCTCATAAAATGGACACGAGCTTCTTGCTCAAAATTGAGAGTCATCGCCATTCCTGTCTCTTTTCTGACGCTCGCTCTTTTGCTTGTAATTTACGCCCTTTTACAAATATCTGGCATGACATCATGGATGTCTTTTTGCTTTACTGTATTAGCGCTTTTTCCTGCTATCGATGCTGCTTTTGCTTTATTTAACACTGTTGTTTCATGGTTTGTCCCATCAAGACAACTCATTGGCTATGAATATAAAGAAGGTATTCCAAAACATGCACGGACAATGGTTGTTGTACCTACTTTGATGACATCACGCGATGATATTGATGAACAAGTACGCAGTCTTGAAGTGCACTATCTTTCCAATCCTAAAGGTGCCATTCATTTTGCACTCATTACAGATTGGGTGGATGCTCCATTGAGAGAAACGCAAGATGATCTTGATTTATTGCACTATGCGCAAAAGAGTATTGATAAACTCAATAGTCGTTATCATCGTGATGAACTTCCTCTTTTTTTCCTTTTACATCGCCGACGCCTTTATAATACAAGCGAAAAATGTTGGATGGGTTGGGAACGAAAGCGAGGAAAACTTCATGAACTCAATCGGCTCTTAAGAGGCGATAAAAACACAAGCTTTTATCCTCCCAATCCACATCTTCCTATGGATTGCCGTTTTGTTATGACGTTGGATTGTGATACACGTCTTACTCCAGAGAGCGTCGCAAAACTTGTTGGAAAGCTTAACCATCCACTCAATCATCCCATTTTTGATCCGCAAAGTGGAAAGGTTGTAAAGGGCTATAGCATTTTACAACCACGCATTATTCCTTCGCTTACAACAGGAAAAAAAACATCAATTCTCCAACGGATTTTTTCTATCAACCGTGGCATTGATCCTTATGTTTTTGCTGTTTCTGATACTTATCAAGATCTTTTAGGAGAAGGCACCTTTATCGGTAAAGGTCTTTATAATATTGATGCATTCGAACAAGCGCTTGATGGCAAAATTAAAGAAAATACTATCCTTAGTCATGATCTCTTAGAAGGAGGTTATGCTCGTACTGCTCTGGTGAGTAGCATAGAAGTCATTGAAGATTATCCAACCGCTTATAATATTGATGTTATGCGTTATCATCGCTGGATTCGCGGTGATTGGCAGCTTTTGCCTTATCTTTTTTTCCACCGTCAAATAAGTTTCGTGACGCGTTGGAAAATGCAGGATAATTTACGTCGTTCTCTTACTCCACTTATGTGGTTAATCGCAGCATTTGCAGGATGGGCTTTTTTGTCTTTCAAGAGTGCAATTGTCTGGCAAATATTCTTGTTGTTTAGCTCCTTCATTTCTCCCATTCTATGTGTATTAAAAACGCTAGTCTCGTCCAATATAGATCATTCTTTGCGTGGACATTTTCAATTAATTTGGAACAAAACTGCTCTTACAAGCGCTGATATATTTCTTAAAACGACGTTTCTTGCTCATTCGGCGTATTTTATGACCGATGCGATTATTCGTACACTCTATCGTATGACGATTTCAAAACAGCATCTTCTTGAATGGAAAACTTCTGCCGCAACAAAATCAATGCCCAATAGTTTGCGTTTCTATGTTTTTACAATGGCACCAGCATCGCTTATTGGTATCCTTACTATAGCACTCCCTCTTTTTTCTGATAGTTTTGCAAGCTTGATTGCTTTGCCTTTTGGGATAGCATGGTTTTTTTCACCCTTCATTGCTTGGATTGTGAGTCAACCTTCAACCTTTCAAGATAGCCTTGATCTTTCTTCAAAAGATGAAAAAAAACTTCGCTCTATTGCACGGCGTACATGGCTTTATTATACAACCTTTGTCAATGCACAAAACAACTATTTGCCTCCCGATAATTTTCAAGAAGATCCTGAACCTCTTGTTGCTCAACGTACATCTCCTACGAATATTGGCGTTTATCTCCTTTCTATTATTGCGGCACGTGATTTTGGCTGGATTGGTTTTGAAGAGACCATTACCCGTATTGAGTGTACATTACGCTCTCTTACAAAAATGGAAAAGTTCCGTGGTCATCTCTATAATTGGTATGAAACGGATACACTCAGGCCTCTTTTACCTACTTATGTATCAACCGTTGATTCAGGAAATCTTGC
>NZ_JBHIMK010000028.1:0-3091 GCF_042194085.1 Bartonella sp. MU70NMGDW | reverse complement strand
CTCCTATCATGGTCTGGATCGATGTTCGAATATCTTATGCCATCTCTCATAATGCATGAACCTTTAGGATCTCTCCTAGATCAAACAAATCGATTGATTATTCGTTGTCAAATACAATATGCCCATAAACGGGAATTGCCATGGGGTATTTCAGAGGCCGCATTTAACGCTCGCGATCATTTAATGAATTACCAATACGCTCATTTTGGTGTTCCAAACCTCGGACTCCAACGTGGTCTTTCACGCAATGCTGTCATAGCTCCCTATGCCAGCCTTCTAGCGGCACAATATGCTCCTGCTTGTGCTGTTGCTAATTTAAAACGACTCCGTGATCTTGGAGCTTTAGGAACATATGGTTATTATGACTCTGTCGATTTTACCCCTTCACGCGTGAAAACAGGGGAAAAATACGCTGTTGTACGCAATTATTATGCGCACCATCATGGCATGTCTATCCTTGCTCTTAACAATGTTATTTTTCAAGGGCGAATGCGTGATCGTTTTCACCGTGATCCCGTTGTTGAAGCAACGCAACTGCTGTTACAGGAAAGAGCGCCTCATCTTATTCCTATTATTCATACCAAAGCTGTTAATCGTATGCGCAACAAGTCTCAAGCATTTGACGCCGCCCCTTTGCGCATTATTACAAACCCGTTGTTCAAACCACGAGCAACTTTACTTTTGTCTAATGGCTTTTATTTTACTATGTTAACAGCGAATGGTTCTGGTTACAGCCGTTGGCGCGATTATGCGATTACGCGTTTTATTCCCGATGCAACAGAAGATCAACAAGGTACTTTATTCTTCTTACGGGATACGCATAGTGGACGGTGGTGGTCTGTTACTGGTGAACCAACACGTGTTATTGAAGAAGAAGCTGTCAGCATTTTTACAGATGAAAAGGCTGAATATACAAAAATGGTTGATGGTATAAAATCAACACTTGAATGTCTTATTACATCTGAAGGATGTGGCGAAGGTAGACGTATTCAACTGATGAATACGACAAATAAAGAGCGCCTCATTGAAGTGACTTCTTATGGTGAATTAGCGCTTGCCACAATGGGCACAGACCAAGCTCATCCTGTTTTTTCCCGCATGTTTATAGAGACAGAAATTGCTGAGGAAGGTAAAACAATTTTTGCCAAAAGGCGCAAACGCTCACCTAGCGATCCTGAAATCTATGTTGCTCATTTTGTCTCCAGTACAACAGATACTCTCCGAGAGACAGAAGCTGAAACGGATCGCTCTCTGTTTATTGGGCGGGGCCGATCCATTCATCGGCCCGCTGCATTTGATCAAAATGCTCGTTTCAGTAACAGTCAAGGTTGCGTTCTTGATCCTGTTATGTCATTGCGATGCCGTATAAAAATTCCAGCCCATGAAAAAGCAGAACTTATTTTTTGGACTTTTGCTGCTCATACAAAAGAAGCACTAAATAATCATATTAAACATTATCGACAACCTGATATGTTTCAAAAAGAACTTTCAATGGCATGGACGCGCTCACAAGTTGCACTGTATCAGAGCGGAACCCAGCTTAAAGAAGCTATTATCTATCAAAAATATGCAACACCGCTTATTTATCCAGAAAGAACGTGGCGTCTTCCTTCTGAAATATTAGCAAAAACGCTAGGAAAACAGTCTGATCTTTGGCCCATGTCTATCTCAGGAGACAATCCACTCTGTCTTCTTAGATTAAATAACGAGGGAAATATAACCGTACTGCGCGAGCTCCTTAAAGCACATGAATATTGGCGTATGCGCGGACTCATTGTGGATTTGGTCATTCTTAATGAACAAACATTTTCCTATATACAAAATACACAACGCGCTCTTGAGTGGGTCTGTGAATCTTATTATCACCACATGCAAAAAGCAGATGAACGCCAACATATTTTCATGCTTCGGCGCGATCAAATGAGTGAACAAAGCTTTAAAACGCTTCTTGCATCAGCGCGCATCGTTCTTGATGCCCAAAATGGCTCTTTATCTGAACAGCTTAAACGATTTGATGAGAGTGATTTTGATCTTACAATTCGTAAAAATTATCAAGAATCTTATGATCAATTAGATTACCAAAAATATAACGAAGGAAGGCAAGTTACAACACAAACTGAACAAAATTTTTTTGCTTCCATTGGTCTTATTAGCCAACGAAAACCATCTTCTTTTCCCATAAATGGAGAAGATCTAAAATATTGGAATGGTTACGGTGGTTTTAACCAGTATAACCATTATGTAATACGTCTTCATGGACGTACAACTACACCGCACCCGTGGATTAACGTCATCGCTAATCACAAATTTGGTTTTCATGTCTCTGCTGAAGGTGCAATTTTTACTTGGGTTAACAATAGCCGCGATTATAAATTAACTCCTTGGGCAAATGATCCAACATCTAACCGGCCAGGAGAAGCACTTTATCTGGTTGATCGCCAGTCTTTAAAACGTTTTTCACCCGTTTCTGCTGTAGAATGTGATGAAAATATTGTCTATGAGGCTTGTCATGGGTTTGGATTCTCAACTTTTAAATCAACACATTCAGAAATCGCATTAGAACTGACTCATACACTTGATCCCGAAAAACCTATTCGCTTTTCACGTCTTATCCTTACGAATGAAGGGAAAAAACCACGCAGTTTACGCCTTTATAATTATGTTGAATGGGTTTTGGGAAATACCCGTACAAAATATGCCCCCTTCATTATTTCCTCTTATGAGGACAAAAGGGGTGTACATTTTATTCAAAATCCTTATCACATTGAAAAATCTCAACAAGTCACATTCTTATCGGCATCTGAAATGCCAACCAGCACCACAACCAATCGTGCTGAATTTATTGGTGCAACGGGAACCGTAACGCATCCAACTGCGATCCGTAAAGCTGGTGCTCTTTCGAATACCATTGAAGCAGGATGTGATCCTTGTTCAGCATTTTCCTATGATATTGATCTTCAAGCAGGGCAAACAAAAGAAATCATCTTTTATCTTGGTAGTGCTGAAAATAGACAAGAAGCTGAAAAATTACTCAATCAAGTACGTGCAAGTGATTTTGAAATTCTGCTCACAAAACAAAAACAGCAATGGA
>NZ_JBHIMK010000279.1:0-1505 GCF_042194085.1 Bartonella sp. MU70NMGDW | reverse complement strand
CCTAAATGACCAATTAAAATCACTTTATTAAGCATGTTTGTAAGTCCCATTAAATGATGTAAAGATCATAACATGTTTTATGTGTTTTTACAATGTTTTCAGTTAGCTAATAACAATTATTTAATGTTTTACATTATGTGCTAAATCACTAAAGCGTGTAAAATCGGATTGAAAGGCAAGGGGAACGATTCCTGTCGGACCATGGCGTTGTTTTGCTATAATAACCTCGGCTTTACCCTTGGCTTGCTCCATTGCATCTTGCCATTTGCTATACTCAGCGGTGCCTTCTTTGGGTTCTTCATTTTTGAGATAGTATTCTTCACGATAAACGAACAGAACAATGTCGGCATCTTGCTCTATTGAACCAGATTCACGTAAATCAGAGAGTTGCGGACGTTTATCGGTTCGGTTTTCAACTTGGCGTGAAAGTTGTGACAGAGCAATGATGGGAATATTGAGTTCTTTTGCAAGTGCTTTTAATCCGGTGGTAATGGCTGTAATTTCTTGAACGCGATTTTCTAATGAACGCTTTGAACCGCTTGTCATGAGTTGGATATAATCGATAATCAAGACATCTAGACCATGTTGTCGTTTAAGACGCCTTGCACGGGCGGACAATTGTGCAATAGACACACCACCCGTTTGATCAATATAAAGAGGGATTGTTTGTAAGGAACGCATTGCGTGAATAATTTTTGCAAATTGCTCTTCTGAGATATTACCACGGCGCATATCAGAAGAAGAAACCTTTATTTGCTCTGAGATAATACGAGTTGCAAGCTGTTCAGATGACATTTCAAGTGAGAAGAAACCAACAATACCCCCTTCATTGGCTTGGCTATTATCATGACGCTTGCAAGCATTGGCAATATTAAAAGCAATATTGGTCGCCAGAGAGGTTTTCCCCATTCCAGGGCGTCCAGCTATGATAATCAAATCGGATGCTTGTAACCCTCCCATTTTCTCATCAAGTGTTTTGATATGGGTAGCTATCCCTGAGAGCCTTGAGGAACGCTTTTTCGCTGCACTTGCCATGTTAAGTGCTTTTGTAATGGCTGTATTAAAATTTTCAAATCCACCTCCATATTTCCCTTTTTCTGCCAATTCAAACAACTGATTTTCAACAGTTTCAATTTGTTGTGATGTTGTAAGTTCTACAGAAGCATCATAAGCTCTATTCACAACTTGAGTGCCAAGGTTAATTAAAGAGCGTCGGATAAACAGATCATAAATGACGCTTCCATAATCTTTAGTATTAATGATTGTGACTGCCTCTGTAGCTAAACGCACCACGTAATTATATACAGTGATGTCACCAATTTTCGCATCATTTTCAACAAAGGGCTTAATAGTAATGGGATCTGCAACTTTTCCACTTTGAATAATTTGTGAAATGATATCAAAAAGCTTTTGATGCAACGGTTCAAAAAAGTGCTCTGCTTTTAAAAAATCAGAAACGCTATCAAGAGCATTATTATTGATAATGATAGCACCCAGCAAAGCTT
>NZ_JBHIMK010000278.1:338-1507 GCF_042194085.1 Bartonella sp. MU70NMGDW | reverse complement strand
TAAGTTATAAGAAAACAATGCGTAAATTTAATGGATTAGGGGGATGATATAAAAGTCGGCATGATTATAAAAATAAAAAATTGAGTGAATAATTCTATTGTGCCATAAATTATCGTTATTTATGCCGGCGGTATAAGGTATGTAAAATTTCCCCATGAGTTTTTATTAGATATATTGAAAGTGTAAAATCGGTTGTATTTCCATAGCTATGAGCAAAGAATTTACAACAGAAATCATAGAGTTAAATTTCTTGGTTTTAGATCAGTTTTAGTTTGAGTTTAGATGGCAGCTTGATGACACAAGCCAATGGTAAGATGGTGTACAATATTAGTAGTGCTTTCTCATCCGAGCAAAATTTATTTTTGTTGCGTTTATAGTGCTAAAAAATTGTCAAAGATGGGTAATTTTTTATATGTGTAGAATGTGGTTATTTGTGTGGATTTTGTTGGTGCATTCAATATATTATTACGTGGATGAGTTTTTGCGTAAACAATAAGAAAATTGATAGAATAAAGCTTTTAAGTCGCCCGATAGAAAGCTAAGAACCATGCTAAACAACATGATAGCAATTATCACGACAACAATCACATAGAGACTTTCAGCATGCTGAGCAGGTAAAGTTCAGTTAATAATTGCTTAGAAATAAAAGGATTCACCGATCCAAGCAGGTAAAAACGATGGCAATACAACAGAGTTCAATAATATAATAAATATATTTCTTTATTTTAATTGTAAGAAAAGAGAATTATACTCATTTTTATCGTGAATTTCTTGTTTTATGTTATGATTTTATTTAAGATAAAGAGTTATTAGTATGTCATATTGTAGTATTATTATAAATATTATTATTGCTTAATTAAAAATACACAATTTGAATACATATAATATAAATATAATGTATTTATAAGTTATATGGTATTTTTATTTATATTATTTTAAATATGTTTGATAATCGTCTAAAATTCATGATAGTCAAATTTAATTGTATCGCTACCCTATGTTTTTATAGGCAAAAAATGGAGAGTTTAAGCTCATCACATCATTCAGGTAATTCATCTAGTCTTTTGGGGTATTGGGATGAAATAAAAACAGCAGGACAATTGGGGGCAGCGATAGTGGCGCCTATCGAGACGGTTGGAGATGCTGTTCTTGGAAGAATTGCAGGAGCA
>NZ_JBHIMK010000278.1:0-286 GCF_042194085.1 Bartonella sp. MU70NMGDW | reverse complement strand
AGGGACTGCTACAAGGGGGAGATGGGCACTAGATAGCAAGCAGGTGGTAGTATGGAACGGCGCTCTGTTGGGCGGGACCTATAGGAGCCGTGCATTACGCTTATCAATGCTGGTAGTAAATTTATAGAATATCTGCGAGATATCTCTGAAATCATAATATTTTTTTAAATATTTTAATAAAAAACATGTCTACAAATATTGCTTTAATATCTTTAAATTATTATTATTAATGATTTACTTATGTAAATATGTTAGTTTATTGTATTTATATATTTAATTAAATTAT
>NZ_JBHIMK010000277.1:0-1510 GCF_042194085.1 Bartonella sp. MU70NMGDW | reverse complement strand
AAAGAAGCCGTAATCAAACCATTACGCACTTTCATCCATTCTTCTGTTCCCTGAACACAATCGATAATGATTGGCATGATCTTTCTCCCCTTCATCTTTAAAGTGTTTTTTGCAATATATCCTCTTTAAAGCATTCACCTTTTTAAGCTGTGTCCATCACACGAACTAAAGATGACAGCATCCTTCAATATTGTGCCCCCGAAAACACAAAAACTGCTGCCCCCCCCTCCACACCCCCCTGCAAGTTTCCCATCCATAGGCTCTTTTCTTCATGCCCCCCCTTTCCCATATCAGCCCCCCAATTCCCCTCATCTCCCCCCTAATCTTCCCCTTAAGAACGAAGGCATAACGCGCACCATGGTCACCGCCATAAAGAAGCACTTGGCTCATCATTACGTAAAATAATGCCCCCCCTTAGCACACACCACAAAAGCACCTAAAATCACACCTCCATACCTCTAAACACTTGGCCTCACTCCCATTCTCGTTTTCCTCTCCAGCATACGCCTTGCATTCGCTCCAAATTCCCAGCTTTCACTTCCCCATTTCCCAACATGCTCTTTCACATTCATGTCCCGAGTTTGCTACGCTCCCTGCTTCCCTGCACCCCCTGTTTGGCATCATCCTCCAACATACGCTCTGCTCTTTTCCCCCTCTGCTCTTTCCTTTTTATAGGTTGGAACCTGTCTGTACTGCTACTTCTCTTCCTCCTAAGTCTCATTTTTGTTCTCCCGCATGCTTTTCGTGACACGAAAAGCCCAAAAGCTGGATAACGACCTGTCCCACCCCTCCATTGCCTCAATCACCCCCAATGAACCAGCCGACACCTTTTCCCCTCGCAAAGCGCCCGCAAGTTTCTCATCCATAAGCTCTTTTCTTCATGCCCCCCTTTCCCATATCAGCCCCTCTGTCTCATATCGGCCCCCAATTCCCCTTATCTCCCCCTCATCTTCCCTTAAGAACGAAAGCATAACGTGCACCATGGTCACCGCAATAAAGAAGCACTTGGGCCCATCATTGCGGCTCCCTTTTTCAATCTAGCTATTGCACGACGGAAAAATCATGACGGCAATATTCTTCCTCCAATTTTTTTGCCACAGACTGAGCCACCTCTTGCGATATGAAAAGAATAGCGTTGTGTTTTTGTGGTTCGAGTCTGATTAAATTTCGCATATTTCCAGCATAATAAAGCGGAATCCCTTGATAAGAAGTCTTGAGATAACTTGGCATGTTTACCACCAATAATCTGCCAAGACATCACATGGGCGTAAACGATGCTGTTTTTCATAAGAGCCATAGAGATTATCTTCATAATCGCAAGCTGCTCTTTCATTTAAACAAGCATGATAAGCTTCACTATTCAAAACGAAAGGCTGCAATGGCGTATTTTCTTCATTCATTTCATGATTTTCGACATAAAAATCAGCGATTTGTTCCGTAACATCTTCAGCATGAGAAGTTGTCAGATCGAGTCGTAAAACTCTATAAACAGTTTCACATTCTTCAATCA
>NZ_JBHIMK010000276.1:0-1520 GCF_042194085.1 Bartonella sp. MU70NMGDW | reverse complement strand
AAGAGCAGCAACAGATAACGCTAGAAAAGCAAAGATAAATAACCAACGATAGCGCAAAAGATAAGGAAAAAAAATTGCAAGCGAAGAGAATGAAGATTTCTTAGGGGAAGGCTTTGTAGATTTTTCTGAACGATAACGTAATGTCATAAAATTTTGCTCACTGTGTTGGATTTATAACACTTGATACAATGATGCATCTTGAACACTTGTTTTTTGATGCGTGCTCAGCTATAGGAATAAATACTTTAATCAATGTATCAAAAAGACAAAGAAAGCGCACTTAAAAAATCGAGCAAGTGCTATTTCATTCTATAAAAGCAAAAGGTTTGACGCATGAAAGCGAATATTCATCCCAACTATCACACAATTACCGTTGTTATGACGGATGGAACTCAATATACGACGCGCTCTACTTGGGGAAAAGAAGGCGATACTCTTAATCTAGATATTGATCCAAGAACGCATCCGGCATGGACAGGTGGCTCCCAAACACTCGTAGATCGCGGTGGTCGTCTTTCTAAATTCAAAAATCGTTTTGGTAATATTGGCATGTAAAAGCCTATTACTGATTATAAAGAGCACAGGTTTAAAAAAAATGATTGCCCTATTGTTAAGTGATTGGTTTTTTTATGCTGTAAAGAGTGCACTTTAAATATTAATTCAAAAACGCATCCAATATAAATAGATGGAATCTTAGAGACTAATAAATCTTGGTGGCTGCGTTTTTTAAATTTAAAAATCAGTTTGAAATACACGCATAAATCCTTTCTCGTAGAGTATAAAGACTTGAAATAAAATAATTGCAAACTTTTCATCTTTTTTTTGGAACTGAACATACTCATGAAGAGGACATTCTTGTCGCCGCTAAAGCAGCTAATGCACTTGAATTTATTCAAGCTTTACTAGGTGGCTTTGATACGCAAGTAGGGGAACGTGGTACCATGCTTTCTGAGGGCAAAAACAACGCATCGGTATTGCACGGGCGATTTTAAGAAATGCACCCCTCTTTCTGCAATCGGGAACCATCATTATATTTGCCAACTCGTCGATGTTGCTACAGCCTTTGGCACTTGAGGCGATTTACTATAGGCATTTTAAGCCCTTTCTTAATAGTTTTTTTAATTCATGCGGGCTCTCCCTGCTTGTAAAGTGCAAAAGACATGGTTTTGGTTGATTCAACATGGAACAGGTTTGAAATGAGAGAATCTTACGGTATTCGGGATTCTCATTCAACATACAAAACAATGAATTATTATTATAAATCAAACTTTTACTGCTTGATGAAGCAACATTTTCTTTAGATGCAAACAGTGAAAAGTTAGTGCAAGATGCCTTAGAAGGATTGATGCAAATCATACAACCTTGGTCATTGCACATCGTTTGGCAACAATTTTAAAAGCTGATCGTATTCTCGTGATGAATAAAGGCGCTCTTGTGGAAGAAGGAACCCATGCAGAACTTGTGGCAAAAAATGGCGTCTATGCTTACCTCGCAAAACTCCAATTTTCACCGGAGTAAGT
>NZ_JBHIMK010000275.1:0-1522 GCF_042194085.1 Bartonella sp. MU70NMGDW | reverse complement strand
GCCATGCCATGATAAAATCACACACCACGCATAAAGTCGCACCTTCCTTTTTTGCACATTTCCGTTTTCACGCTTTTACATATTTACAGAAAGCAGAAAAACTGTAAAAAATGCATTATACAATAACGTTTTCAACAACTGTCTTTAAAATCTCTCCCCCCTTTTCATTTAAATTCCCCTATTTTCACTTAAATCATAGATATAACCCGCCCTATTATTGTATTAACCAGCATAAAATTTTTTGACAAATTCTAGCTATCGAAAGGGTTCATAAGAAGCATTCTACGACTTTAAAAGAATCTTGACCCAGATCCTGTGCTTTCTTGTAACGTACGAGAGTACATTTAATTAATTGACTATAAGAAAGTTTAAAATGAGAGAACATTTTCGTTTTTCTCATTCAACATCCACAACGATAACTCATCCTTATAAATCAATTTTTTTCGTAATACAAAACGCGCCAAAAGGAATATACTTGCGCTGCATATTCACACGCTTGTTTTAAAGACAGATCTCTCAACGCTCGTCACACCCATTTCGCAAACGCTATCCGTAAAGGAATAAGCTCTCCCCATGAAATGTATAAAATCCATGCTACTCCCTTATCCTTACGTTTATAGAGAAACAAGGCCAGCACCATCACAAAAACTCTGCCTGCTCCCAATGTTGCGGACAGCCTTCAGTTTAAGAGACAATTCATTAAAGGCATGCCTTTCTGATACAGTTTTGACCCACATGGTCCACCCGCTCATGATGTATAAGCAAGTAATTTTAATTGATTCAATATGAGAGAACTGATGATGAGAAAAATTTATTATATTCAGCAATGTGATTCATGTTTCAAAATGATAACTTATTGTTATAAATCAAGGCATTAACAAATAGGAGAGTCATCATCAAAACGCTTACCTTTTTTAAAAAAGGCTTCACGCTGAAAGAACACATCTAAAAATGAGATAAAAAAAAGGTTTGCCTTTAATAAACAAACCTCTTCAGAAAATTACTCAGATAACTTTCAAAATTTTAAATTAATTCCTCTGAAAGCAGCAAATATACTTTAAGAAGCACCAAAATGAATACAAAGACTTATGTAACACAATGTTAAGAAAAATCAAGAACAAAAAATTTTTATCGTTAATGCACCTTAAAAAAACGAGGCTTTTTAACCCACGCAGCTCAACAATCTGGGGCTGCTCTACAGTGCCACCGCCCAATCCCCTCAACTCCCTAAAAAGACCGTATAAAAGGTTCACAGAGCAAGTCTTCGCTAAAAAAATATCAATCGCAAGCGCTCATAAAAGCCAGCGTTAGGATAAAAGATCAGATTATCGAACAATCTTGCTAAAATGTCTTCCCAATCAACAAAAAAGAAGCGGATTTTTAAATATTTCCGCCTCTTTAACAATAAAAATTACGATGAGGGATTATTAAAAAAATTCGAGACTTATGAAGGGAACCAATTTGATAACAATTCATACCTTACAGGATCATCGGCACATTGTCCGCCACCACATTCCAGTAT
>NZ_JBHIMK010000274.1:0-1525 GCF_042194085.1 Bartonella sp. MU70NMGDW | reverse complement strand
TTATTCTCTTCTAATTCTTTGATACCTTCTTTAAAACTTTCAAAATTAAGATATTCTGGTTCTTGAATTGAAAGATCGCAAGTCAAAAATTCCTCAAGAATATCATGATCCAATGTTATCTGATCAAACCACAAATCCACATCATCTTCATCTGACATTTTCCCTACCTGCCACAACATCACCAAAAAAGCTTTCATACCACTAAATGATAGCCCCAAAATCATACGCCGACACGACGAGGCGCCTGAAAAAGTAATTTGCGGAAGATTTTCAAATCCGAAGTTTGAAGGAGGGAGTTTAAATGATTTTCCAATATTCTCAGGTCTTTCAAGAATAAAGGGATTTCGTTCATAGAGCACGGTAAAATCATATTGGGCCATTTTTATTTCTCCATTAAAGAATTGATTTTATTGAAATAATGCATACTATCAGTCAGTTACCATTATGGCAGCTTACAATTCATCCAAACATGCTCCTGTAAAAAATTGTTCGATTTAAGTCATTCCATTGTTTTTTGAAGCTTAAAAAGTCTTTTAGGATAAAACGCTCTCGTTCTCCCTCCTTTTGCAATAATGCTAGATTTTGTAATGTCTAAGAAGAGAACATCAAAGAATTTGATGCTCATAGATGAGAATTCAAAGATGAAGCCAATATGAACTTGTCAATATTTTTATAAACTTTTGGGAAAGTATTCCCTAAATCCCTTGAGTTCCCCCATTTTTTTTGTTCACGAAGATGTTATCATCGCATCCTCAGAAGGACGCGTTTTTAGTAAATGGAGCTTATTTACCTCTTAAAAAAATTCTCTTTTATGCCGTACCAGCTCAAAAAACTCGATTTTAAACGCATGCGTAAGTATGCCTAAACGAGAAAAGTACAGATTTTAAAAATTGAATCTCAAATTTCCCGAATATTTCAGGCAATCGCTTCTATAAAACTTTTACCATAACCGCCTTTGAGCTGCTAAAATATCTTGTACTGTTTGAACCAATTGCTCTTCATCAACCGTCACTTGTGCTGGTCGACTTTCACGCCATGTTTGATTATCTTTGATCTCATGAGATAAACGCGCCCCTTCAATCAAATCTTTAATCTGTATTTTTCCACTCTCACGTTCTTGTGAACCTTGGATAACCACACAAGGAGCTTTGCGCCGATCTGCATATTTCATCTGTGCTTTTATCCCCGATGCCCCCAAATAGAGCTCAGCACGAATTCCCGCATCACGCAACTGCATCACCATTTTTTGATAACCAGCAACTGCCTCTGGCTCTTTATCCATCATTAGCACCACAACCGGCCCTATTGTCTCCTTCATAGGCAACTTTCCAAGATTTTGCAAAGCTGCGATCAAACGTGAGACCCCGATTGAAAAACCTGTTGCCGGAATATTTTCACCACGAAAGCGTGCCACCAATCCATCATAGCGCCCTCCGCCACCAACAGAACCAAAAACAACTTTTTGCCCATCATCATTGAGAACATCAAAAAGCAATGCCGCCTCAAAAACAGGTCCCGTATAATA
>NZ_JBHIMK010000273.1:0-1534 GCF_042194085.1 Bartonella sp. MU70NMGDW | reverse complement strand
TTAAAACGTGTAACAGAACTGAAAAAAAATCGTTATGCTCCTCAATCCAATGTTGATGATGCCAAATCAGCTTATGAACAAGCCATTGCAAATGTTAACAGAGCGGATGCACAAATAGCTGCAGCACGTGCAAATATCCGAGTGCTAGAAGCGCAACGAAGTGAAATAGAAAGCCAAACAAAGAGTTTAGAGCTCACGCGTGAAAAAGCACAACGTGATCTTGATTCGACCATTATACGAGCCCCATTTGATGGAGTTATAGGAAATTTAACAGCAAAAACAGGAGATTTTGTTGTAAATGGCCAACGTCTTGCGGCGTTAGTCCCCATACATGCACTTTATATTGAAGCAAACTATAAAGAAACACAGTTGCAAAATATTCACCCAGGACAAAAGGCTTATATTGCTATTGATGCCTTCAAAAAGGAGTTTTTTACAGGAAAAGTGCTTTCTATTTCGCCCGCAACAGGCGCTGTTTTTTCTCTTTTGCCTCCACAAAATGCTACTGGTAACTTTACAAAGATTGTCCAGCGCATTCCCGTACGTATTTCTATTCCAGAAGAAGTCTTAAAAAACGGACATATCCGAGCAGGAATGAGTGTTTCAGTGAAAGTTGATACACGTACAAAGCCACAAGATAAAAGTCTCTTATAACAAAAAAGTAGAAGATCTTACGATGACATCTTCCATACCAGAGCCCATACAGTCTCAAGAAAGCATTGGATTGCACAAAATTGTAGTTTTTATTGCTATGTCTTTTGGCATGTTTATGGCAATCTTAGATATCCAAATCGTTTCCTCTTCTTTAGCTGAAATTCAAGCGGGGCTTGCAGCAAGCTCTGAAGAAATTTCATGGGTTCAAACCTCCTACCTTATCGCTGAAGTCATCATGTTGCCGCTTTCTGGATTTTTAGGACGATTGCTTTCAACACGTGTTTTCTTTACCTTATCAGCTATCGGTTTTACGATTACTTCTGTTCTTTGTGCAACAGCAACATCTATCGGAGAGATGATTTTATATCGCGCACTACAAGGTTTTATTGGTGGTGGAATTATCCCTAGTGTTTTTGTCGCCTCCTATGTCCTTTTTCCTCCTTCCAAACGTCCCATTGTTACCCCTATCGTCGGACTGGTCGCAACATTAGCCCCCACCATTGGTCCAACCGTGGGAGGTTACATTTGTCATCTCTCATCATGGCATTGGCTCTTTCTCATCAATGTACCCTTCGGGATTATCATCTCAATTCTCGCTTGGAAATTAATTGATTTTGATAAAGCTGATCCCTCTTTAATGAAGAAATTTGATTGGTTAGGACTCATTTCTATGGCTACTTTCTTGGGAACTTTAGAGTATGTTCTAGAAGAAGGAGCACGTCATGATTGGCTGAGTGATAGGCTGATTCGGGATTTGTTCATTATTATGATTCTTGCTGCAGCCTTATTCTTCTGGCGTGCTTTTACAGCAAAAGAACCCATTGTAGATCTCTCTACTTTTTCTAATTTTAATTTTTCTGCTGCATCCATTTTTTCCTTT
>NZ_JBHIMK010000272.1:0-1540 GCF_042194085.1 Bartonella sp. MU70NMGDW | reverse complement strand
ACGATCAAGGGCGCCAAAAACACTGCAACTAAAGCCACAAAAACAGCCTCCAATATGGGGTGGTGGGGCTTTTTAGGCAGTCTGATAGGTGCCATTATTTCCAGTGTTTTTGGCTATTATGGTTATAGAAGCCGTAAGGACACTTTCATACTTTAAAACGTCTACCTCTAAAGCAAATACATAAAAAGCTGCACGCATAGTGCAGCTTTTTTGTGAAATTTTCTGATTGCCCTTTTGTATCATTGTCTCTCATATCAGAAAATTTCGCCAGCCCATAATCCTTCAATATTCCCCTTTCAAAAAACATAAGGAGCTGCTCATCACTGCCAATAGGCATTGTGCTTGTTTTGAAGAGAGCTCTGAAAACTTCCTTTCTCAACTGATCATCAAGAAAAACTATACAAAGCATGGGATATACCATAAACACGTAGAAGAAAATTGTACCTTATAACCTCTTGGGGAGGAGCATTGTGACAAAGAAAAAATCCATAATTTTCGCCCAAACTGGGCTTTTTTTCGTTTTAGGCTTTAGCAGCTTTGCCGATGAAACAGCACAAGTTACATTTGCTCTACACTTAGCAGAAAGCACAGCTTCTATTTCAATGCTGCTGTTTGCAGGGCTTATCGGGGCAATTTGTGCCGGACCCATTGCACCACGCCTCTTGCATCGCTTCCAACCAGCGCGAACAGTACCCATTGTTTTATTGTTTGAAGCGCTTTTCATAGCCGCAGCTGCAATCGCAAACCAATTTTGGGTTTATATTGCCCTTTCTTTCGCACTAGGTTGTGCTGGTTCACTCTTTTGGTCCGCTATTCTTGTTGCGGTACCTGACTTCGCAAAAAATGATCAGCAATTAGACCGTATCAATCGCGTTATCCAAACAGTTCGTAATCTTGGCTATATTGCCGGACCACTCCTAGGGGGTGTGTTGTATGGTCTATCGAACGAGCAAAAAGGATTGTTTGCACTTTCAATCATGGTTCTTTTTGCTACCTTTATCACTCTCTTCTGTTTTAAAAGTCTCAAACTTCATACACAAACGACAGATACATCGCAGCAAACCAAAAAAGGACTAGATTTAGCGGGTCTCTTGCGCAAAAAAAATGTCGTCTATGCTCTTGCGCCCCTCATCATCACTATTATCCTCACCTCTGCTCTCAACGTCTTATCGATTGTCCGCATTCGTACCGATCTCAACTTAAGCGCTGAAACCTATGGGATAATCACAAGCATGTTAAGTCTTGGCCTCGTGGTTGGTCCACTCTGCTTCTCCAATCTTTTCCACCATTTTGGCAATGCCGCTGGTGCATCACTAGCTGCCGCAACCATTGGCTTTGCAATTTTCTGTTTTTCCTTAACAAACTTCACATGGCTGATGATGCTATCATTTTTCATCCTTGGGAGTGCCAATGGTGTGCAAAATGCCTTAATGGCAAGTTTTATGATGAAAGCCATCCCCAAAGAACAACGAAACAGTCAAATGCCTGCCTATATCTTCATCATACAGACATCCGTATGCCTTGGCTTTCTAGGAGCCGG
>NZ_JBHIMK010000271.1:0-1547 GCF_042194085.1 Bartonella sp. MU70NMGDW | reverse complement strand
GCAATTTCTTCAGAGATATCTTCACAATTATTCTCAGAAGGATTGATGCGAAAGATTTGGATTGCATCATCTGCCTCGTCAATAATTTTTAGAATTTGGCTTGCATCAAGTGGTCCAGACTCTGCAATGTGTTGATCTTTATCGTAGGCAACTAATAAAATTTCATCAGAATTTATAAGAATTGGATTTTCCATAATTTCTCCTCCCTAACGCCTCTTGGCGATTGTTTGTGCGTGGTTTATGGATACCAATGTAGCGATTTTAAAAACAAAGTCAACAAAAAAATGTAGCGATTTTGAAAATCTTTAAAAAAGTAATAAACTAAAGGCTTACTTGAAGAGAAGTATAAAAATATTAATTCATATTCTGGCTGGCTTAATCCAGTCGATAGGTGCACACCATTCTAATTCTACATCTACGATATCGGCATATTTTCCATTTATACTGGATAAAACCCATTTCCCTTTTTCTTTTCCGAGACGTAATACTTTGATGTAAACTTTTCCACATTTAGTTTTTATGATAGCACGGTTGTTAATAAGATCCTCTGGTGGCAAATGATAGGAATAAAAAAGAAGGCTTCCTTCTTCAATGGCTGGAAACATAGAATCACCTACCACGCGAACAGCAACAGTTCCTTTAGGAGCGGATGGCGGGGCTTCTACTTCTTCTAGACAACCAGAATCTATTGCGTTTATTTCTCCTCCGGCTCCTACAGATCCGATCAAAGGAACTAAGTGATTAGTGGGAATAGAAGCACCTGTAAGCTTTGATATTTCTAATAATTCTCGAGCAGAAATATCTCTTGTTCCTTTTAGCATTTTATTGACGGCAGCACGATCTATCGAGCGACCTAAAGAAGCGGTTAGCTGTCTTGAAAGCTCTGATTGGCTTAATCCAGCTTCAGATAAGGCATTTTGTAACCATTGCGAGATACTTATTGTCATATCTTTATTGTAGGTACGTTGTATACAATCGTCATTTTCTAATTTAGCAACATATAGTTTCATTATCAATTTTCTTTCTTGACATTGTTTTTATAATCGCTACATAATGTACTATGAAACAATTTTCGGAAATAATAAATCTGTTAGGTGGGGTTCGTAGGGTATCTCAGTTGCTTGGGGTTCATAGAACACGCGTGTACGTCTGGCTCCGTCCTATATCAAAAGGTGGAACTGGTGGGAGAATTCCAACAAAACATATCCCAATTCTTTTGAATGAAGCCAAAAGAATTGGAGCACCGATTAAGGCAGAAGACTTTTTCTCGTTTTTTTATAGGACGCAATCATGTGATTCTAAATTATCTTCACAATCTGCTTTTACTGCTGCTTCTACAGATAGTAATGAACATCAACAGCACCATTCACATTCTTAAACAGGCAAAAATAAAGAGACAAAATTAATAGATTACGCGTCACCATGCGCACGCATAAATACGCAACAGCCTTAAGGGGGGATTATGATCATTAACGCACAAACCATTTTATGTCTTGATCTAGGGACCAAGACAGGCTGGGCGATATGCGGTGCGGATGGTCACATCA
>NZ_JBHIMK010000270.1:0-1549 GCF_042194085.1 Bartonella sp. MU70NMGDW | reverse complement strand
GACAGAGTGAGAAGGTATTAGGATTACGAGAAATTGTAGCGCATCCAAATTACCTTATATTGTATCGAGTAGCTGCACATCAAATCGAAATTGTAGCTGTAGTACATGCCCGACGTGAATTTCCTATTTTTCTTTAATCTAATCAGAGGCTGCCTCTTAAACCTTTCTGTAACAATTACCAAAATTATGACATCAGCCCCGCGTTTATCAAAGAGACTAAAATGATTTCTTCTACGGTAGTGAATTCACGCGCGGTCTCTTCATTAAAATTTGCACAATCGCTTGCTGTTTGAATAAGAGTGGGGGGTGATCGTTTCTCTGTGCTATAGGATGTGTGTGTCTGTGGAATGTGGTGGGGTGCCTTGTGATTTTGGGCGTGCGCTTTAAAAAATAAACATAAGCATTATTCAAATTTAACGTGATGCATGAGTAACGTTCTTTTCATCTAATTTCTTTGCATCTAAATTGAAGCCTGCTTCACATAGTCGATGAGAAAGATCTTTAAGTGTTTCTTTTACGTGTTCTTTAAAAGGAAGGTATATAATTCCACTAATATCTGAAGGGAGTTCAAGGTCTTGTTTTTTTAGAATAGCTACATTTTTGCGAGAAAGCGCAGACATTAACATGCCCATTTCGAAAATAACGTTTTGTCGTGCACGGGGTTGTGCTGCTTTTTTGCCGGCAGATTTGGCATAGCCTATGTCATCGGGAGTAAGCAGCACAATACCAAATTTTATGAAATCGCTACGGATTCCTTTTTCTAAAGCTTCAATGATGGTTAAGCCATTCCCGCCAGTATTTTGTAAGATGTATGGTTCGAGATTAAAATCATTAAGAATAGATGTAAGTTGCTTTAGGGCAGTACGATCATGACCGTGAACGATAAAAATTTTTTTATTTGAGGTATTGGGGGCAGTTTTTGAGGAAGGAATCGTTGATGTTTCTTGTATATGTTTAACCAAAGCTTTTTCTAGATTTTTCACAGCGGATTCTTTGCCTTGAACGTTGATTGTTCCTGTGCTTTCATACCAATTAATAACGCCTCCTTCGGAGGTTTTGATCTGATATCCTCTAGAAGAATTAAGTGATAGAGACTTAATTTCTATGATTTTATATCCAGCTGTTTTAACTATATCTTTAAGCTCTTCGACGGTTCCGCTATATTTCACTGTTTATATTCTTTCAATATCGCTGGTTATTAATATAAAATGTTGATTTATTTTTATAACTATTTGAATTTAAATAGCTTTATGATTTCATTTTCTTATACAATGCACAAAAAGAGACGGTCACCTTCTATTCAATTGATTGAAACGTGGGAAAACTTGACTAAATGATGGGAAATTTTACTGCGTGATGAAGCGATCTGATTGAATTATGAATGAACGAAACGAATTTTTCTCCTATTTGTATATGCCGTTATGTGCTCTATATAAGAAGCACGAAAGTTAACGCTTTATTTATAAATTCTCCTCCTATATTACAAGGGGGTGTTTTCGCATTTTTCTTGCATTGTTTTAAGCAGTATTAAGGGATTGTCGTTCCCCAA
>NZ_JBHIMK010000027.1:0-23194 GCF_042194085.1 Bartonella sp. MU70NMGDW | reverse complement strand
TTAATAATGAATATTATTGTATTGCTTTGCACTTTTGTTTATCTTGTTCTTTATAGTCCTCTCATAAAGAACAGAACATCATTATTTTGCACATTCATATGGCTTTTTTAGAAACATTTCTCAATGCTCCTAAGCCCATTTCACAACGACATCCGTAAGTAATTTTGATTAATTTAACATACACAGAATTTGAAACGATAAATTATCATTATAAATTAATTTATTAAGGAAATCTCATCATAATAAATCATACATTAATCTAAATCTTTAGATTTGTGTAACATTCCTTTGATTTATAAAGATAGGAGAATGTTCTTTTCAAGACCTTTTAATGATAAACAAAAAAACTGTTTGCTTGTACATAACAAGCAAAATGAAAACAATACAATAGCTCTAAGATACAACAACTCTTTTATAAGCCTTTTCAAGGAAAGGGATTTTAGTTATTTGAAAGCTAATAAAATAATAACAGCTTATAACTTTATAAGGATAATCGTATGCAATAAATCTTGTATTATCCCTTTCATAAAAAGAGATGTTTCTTCAAAAAAATCTATAGGAGCAACACAATAACTAGCCTTCCTAGTAAAAGAATAGACAGCAAAGCATGAAGTGCTGCATAATCTATCTTATCTTAAAACGGTGAATCCTGAAACGCTTGGAAGCTACAAAGCCAAATGAAAAAGTGACAATAAAGACAAACACTGTTTTTGTCTTTACAATTGTATTGTCCTCCAATTACGCTGTATCTTGATTTCAGAAACACACCAGACAGATATTCGTGATACTTAGATACCAACCCAATATAAAAATGTAAAAAAACACCTATGCAGAATGATTTCATTCTTTAATTTTTTTCCAGAAAATCTTTTAGTGCCGCAAATGCCTCATCAGCTTTGTTCCCATCAGGACCACCAGCCTGCGCCATATCAGGACGGCCACCTCCACCTTTACCACCAAGCATAGCTGAAAGAATACGAACGAGATCAACAGCATTCAATCTATGAGTTAAATCATTCGTAACACCGACAACAGCACTCCCTTTTCCATCCTCCGAGACACTAATAAACGCAACCACTCCAGATCCGATTTGTTTTTTCTCAGAATCGACGAGCGCCTTAAGATCCCGTGGTAAAATATTTTTAACAACGCGTCCGATAAAAGAAAACCCATTGATGATAGTAATATCACCTTGGCTCCTTTCTGTTATTCCACCACTCAACATCATTTTCTTGCGTACATCATTCAATTCTTTTTCAAGTTTACGACGATCATCAAGCAAAATTCGCACCCGTTCTTCCACACCAACAGAAGAAGTTTTTAAAAGATCAGCGATTTCATGAATACGTTCATCTTGGCGGCTAAGATAAAGGCGTGCTTCTTTGCCTGTTAAAGCTTCAATACGCCGCACTCCAGCAGCTACAGAACTTTCAGAAACAATATGAATCAAACCGATATCACCTGTTCGCTCCACATGTGTACCTCCACAAAGCTCTATTGACCAACGCTTTTTTAATCTTCCCTGTTCAAATGGCTCCCCCATAGAAACAACGCGAACTTCATCACCATATTTTTCACCAAATAATGCCATTGCACCTTCAGAAATGGCATCATCTACAGCCATGAGGCGCGTTATCACTCTACTATTTTGCAAAATAATCTCATTTGCTAAATCTTCTATTTTTTTCAACTCTTCTGGTGAAACGGATTTTGGATGAGAAAAATCAAAACGCAACCGATCTGGCGATACAAGAGAGCCCTTTTGTGTAACATGAGATCCCAAAACTTGTCGTAAAGCTTCGTGTAACAAATGAGTAGCAGAATGATTCGCGCGAATTTTCTTACGACGAACAATATCAACCGTTAATTCGACACAATCAGATCTCGATGCCTGACCAGATTTCACCTCTCCAATATGAATAAAAAGACCATCACCCTTTCTTTGGGTATCATGCACCTCAAAAATAAAATTTTCACCAGAAATGATACCGCTATCACCAATTTGCCCACCAGATTCACCATAAAAAGGTGTCTGATTAACAACAAATATAGCTTTCTGACCTGAAGAAATATGATCAACAATTTTACCATCACACACGAGAGCTGTAAGAATACCTTTCGCTGTCTCAGTTTCATAACCTAAAAACTCTGTGGCCCCCACTTGATCACGAACAGAAAACCAGATCTTTTCTGTTACAGCTTCCCCAGAACCAGACCAATTGGCACGCGCTTCCTCTTTTTGACGCTCCATCGCTTTATTAAAGGTATCAACATCAACAGATATTCCACGACGCCGCAAAACATCCTGCGTTAAATCAAGCGGAAAACCATAGGTATCATAAAGCTTGAAAGCAACTTCACCATTTAAATGATCTCCTTCTTTAAGATCGGTACTTGCTTCATTTAACAAACCAAGTCCTCGTTCAAGCGTTTTACGAAAACGTATTTCTTCTAACCTTAAAGTTTCTGAAATCAAAGATTCAGCACGCACCAATTCAGGATAGGCTTGTCCCATTTCGCGAATTAAAGCAGGCAAAAGTCGCCACATCAATGGCTCTTTAGCACCAAGAAGATGCGCATGACGCATAGCACGACGCATAATACGACGTAAAACATATCCTCTTCCTTCATTAGAAGGAAGCACACCATCAGCAATCAAAAATGCAGATGAACGAAGATGATCAGCAATGACACGATGGCTGGCAATAAAATCACCCTTTGCCTCAATCCCTGTAATTTCTTCTGATGCAGCAATTAATGCACGAAAAAGATCAATATCATAATTATCATGAACACCCTGCAAAACAGCAGCAATACGCTCTAATCCCATACCGGTATCAATAGAAGGATGAGGCAAGTCAACACGTTCCTCCTTGGAAATCTGCTCATATTGCATAAAAACAAGATTCCAAATCTCAATAAAGCGATCGCCATCTTCTTCCATACTTCCAGGAGGACCGCCCCAGATTTTATCACCATGATCATAAAAAATCTCCGAACAAGGCCCACAAGGGCCTGTTTCTCCCATCGACCAAAAATTATCAGCCGTCGCAATACGGACAATTTTTTCATCTGGAAGACCTGAAATTTTACGCCACAGTTCAGCAGCAACATCATCACTCTGGTAAACTGTCACCAACAATTTATCTTTTGGCAGGCAAAATTCCTTTGTTAAAAGATTCCATGATAAAAAAATGGCTTCTTCTTTGAAATAATCACCGAAAGAAAAATTACCCAGCATTTCAAAAAATGTATGATGGCGCGCCGTATAACCAACATTATCAAGATCATTATGCTTTCCACCCGCACGAACACATTTTTGTGCCGTTGTTGCCTGCTTATAAGGAGGTTGTTCAAGTCCAGTAAAAACATTTTTAAACTGCACCATCCCTGCATTTGTAAACATAAGTGTAGGATCATTTCGCGGAACAAGCGGACTAGAAGAAAGAACTTTATGCCCATTACGATGAAAATAATCCAAAAATATTGACCGAATATTATTAACACTATTCATACTGACACCTGCTTAATACAGCACAAAACCATAAAAGAAAAATCCCCCCTCATTAAATATCCTCTTCGCCACGCATGGAGTCAATTTAATCAAAGAATGGAATATTTGTTTTAAAAAATTGAGAAAAAAATGACTGTATATTTAAAAACTCAAACAAAAAAACAGAAAAATCTTAAAGGAAAAAAATTATAGACGAAAAAAACGCTCCATCAAATGGTTTCATCACTTTCTATATTTTCTGACCCTGCATTTTCTAACAATTCAATCGCAATCAAACCAGCATTTTGGCGCAAAGCTGATTCAATCTCTGTAGCTATTTCCGCATGTTCACGTAAAAACTGCTTTGCATTTTCACGCCCCTGTCCTAAACGCTGAGAATTATAAGAAAACCAAGCACCAGATTTTTCCACAATACCAACCTTGACACCCAAATCAATCAATTCACCTACTTTGGAAATACCTTCACCATAAATAATATCAAACTCAACTTGTTTGAATGGGGGTGCCAGTTTATTCTTCACCACTTTAACACGCGTCTGATTACCAACGATTGCATCCCTATCTTTAATGGATCCAATGCGACGAATATCTAAACGAACAGAAGCATAAAACTTTAAAGCGTTTCCACCCGTTGTCGTTTCGGGAGAACCAAACATTACACCAATTTTCATGCGAATTTGATTAATAAAGACAACCATACAGTTAGAGCGAAAAATTGCTGCTGTTAATTTTCGCAAAGCTTTACTCATTAACCGAGCTTGCAATCCGGGCAAAGCATCACCCATTTCACCGTCAATTTCTGCTCGCGGTGTTAAAGCCGCGACAGAATCCACAACAAGCACATCAACTGCACCAGAACGAACCAACGTTTCTGTAATTTCCAATGCCTGTTCACCAGTATCTGGCTGAGAAATGAACAAATTTTCTAAATCAACACCAAGCTTACGCGCATAAATAGGATCAAGTGCATGCTCTGCATCAATAAAAGCACAAATCCCACCCCCTTTCTGTGCCTCAGCAATAGCATGTAGAGCCAATGTTGTTTTCCCAGAACTTTCTGGTCCATAAATCTCAACAATACGCCCCTTCGGTAATCCACCAATCCCCAAAGCAATATCTAAGGATAACGACCCTGTTGGAACTGTTTCAATTTCAACAACCTGCTCTTTTTGCCCAAGACGCATAATCGAGCCTTTACCAAAAGAACGTTCAATTTGTGAGAGAGCAGCATCGAGAGCTTTTGTTTTATCCACGATTATATCCTTGACCGATTCATAATAACCTAAAACTTAAGTGTACACTGTACTTTTAATTTAACTAAAGGCTTGAGTTTAGATTTTCACAGACTATTTCCATTCCTATCCCCACATTATGCCCATAACATTCATGACCATCACAATAAAGAATTGGCATTGCTTATCTTATCACACAAAATAAACTCCAATAAAATAATATCCCCATGAGAGCGTAGTTAGCATATTTATATCCCTCTAGAAAAGGAACAATTTAAATTTAAACACAATGTTCTACTGCCCTTCTGCTTATCCCTTTGATTAAGTACTTAAGAGACTAAGAATTCTCCTGCTATTGATCACACAAAAACGCATTATCAATCAACCTCATCCCCTATCGCATCAAAGAACAAAACGCCATTGTGTTGCATATTCATGCACTTGATTTAAGAAACATCTCTCAACACTCCCAAGCTCACTTCGTGACAACACCCATGAATGCGGTATACTGTAAAACCCTTTAGGTGCCACCATCTTTACACTAAAGAATGAGAAAGTCGGCACCATCACACTATTTATCATCCCCCAATGTTGCGACAGCTCTCGGCACTTGAGACGCTTCATAAGAAGAGTTTTTAGTTCTTTCTTGTACCGTTTTTATCACACGCTAATCCTGCTTATAATATGCAAGCGAATGATTTGATCGATTCAACAAATAACAGGCTTGGAATGAGTAAAATTTACGGTATTTAGGACTTTCATTCAACTTACAAAACAGTGAATTATCGTTATCAATCAATTATATTATTTAATAAAAACCACAAAAATAAAGCAACCTAAAAGCTGAATAATACATTGAAATTTGATAAAAAAATACGCACTCTTGAAGATATCAAAAAAAATCTCTACGAGCAATGCAATAAATGTTTAAAATATAAGCTAAATTGCTCATACAATAACATAAGAGCTAAAAAATAAATCCAAGATCAATAAAACATGTATTCCTACTCAAATTTCATTTTTGATCTTTACGTTTTTTGCGCAATTGTTTCCACCACTCAAGACGTTTCACAATTTCACGCTCAAAACCACGCTCAACTGGCTTATAATAACTTTGACGCCCAAGTTTTTCGGGAAAATATTCTTGTCCTGAAAAAGCGTCTGGTTCATCATGGTCATAACAATAACCATTTCCAAACCCTTCCTCCTTCATAAATTTCGTAGGAGCATTAAGAATATGCTTAGGAGGTGATAAAGAGCCATTTTTGCGCGCACAACGCAGTGCTGCTTTATACGCGAGATATGTTGCATTTGACTTTGGCGCAGTTGCAACATAAAGACATGCTTGCGCCAAAGCCAATTCTCCTTCTGGTGATCCTAAATAATCATAAGCATCTTTTGCGGCATTACAAATGACAAGAGCTTGCGGATCCGCCAAACCAACATCTTCAACGGCCATACGAACCAATCTTCGCCCAATATAGAAAGGATCTTCACCAGCATCCAACATCCGTGCCAAATAATAAAGCGCAGCATCAGGATCAGATCCACGAACGGATTTATGCAACGCTGAAATGAGATTATAATGCCCATCTCGTCCTTTATCATAAATGGGCACACGACGCTGAATAACTTTTTGCAAAGCAACAACATCAAGAATCTCTCCCAATGGTGCAATAGACCAAACTTCCTCTGCCAATGTTAACGCTACCCGCGCATCACCATCAGACATCTCTATCAAAACGTCTCTGGCATCATTATCCAAGGGAAGAGTTTTTCCCTCCACTTCTTCAGCACGCCTCAAAAGCATGTCCAAACTTTCATGATCATGTGAAAGAAATGTTACAACACGTGCACGCGAAAGAAGAGCAGCATTAAGTTCAAAAGAAGGATTTTCGGTTGTTGCACCTATAAGTACCACAGTACCATCTTCCATCACAGAAAGAAAACTATCCTGCTGTGCACGATTAAACCGATGAATTTCATCAACAAAGAGAACTGTTTTATCTCCAGATATAAAACGCCTCTGCGCAACTTCAAAAATCTTTTTAAGTTCAGAAACTCCTGTAAAAATAGCAGAAATCTGTTCAAATGCGAAGTTCGTTTCAAGTGCTAACAAACGTGCAACGGTTGTTTTTCCCGTCCCTGGAGGCCCCCAAAAAATCATCGATCCAATTGAGCCAGTTGCCACCATACGTGAAAGAAAACCATCCTCTCCAATCAAATGCTTTTGTCCCACAACATCATTGAGAGAACAAGGGCGCATTCTTTCTGCAAGTGGCTGATTTTTATTAACTTGAAAATCAAACGACGAAGTAAAAAAATCTTTCTTCAAAAAAAACCTCAACGAATAAATTGGCGAATATACATACCATCACGTTCATATTCCAATTGCCAAGTACGCGAACGAGCTTGCATAAGAACCTTTTTCAACTGATGAACTGTTTGAATTTTATGACCATTTACAACACGTAGAATATCTCCTGACTGAAAAATTCCAGCTGCATTGCTCATGTCATCAAGGTTGGTAATCACAACCCCTTTTGCAGATATAGGAAGATGAAAACGTCGACTATTTTGCGGTGTTAAATCTAACACTTCAGCACCAGCAAGAGGACTGTCACCCGTGATTTTTTCAGATTTTAAAAATGCAGTTTCTGATATCGATGAAACTGTTATTTGTGTTTTTAAAGTTTTTCCATTTCGTAAATATTCCAAAGCAAGACTATGCTCAACGTCAGCTGTCATCAAACGATACCCAAGACTATCTGGAGTATCAACGCGTACCCCTTGCACACTCAAAATAACATCACCTACTTTCAATCCAGCTTTTTCAGCAGGACTATCTTTGATAACTTCAATAATCAGAGCACCATAGGGACGTTCTAAACCTAAACCACCAGCAATATCAGGTGTAACATTTTGAAAAGAAGCCCCTATATAAGGCGGCACAAAATATTTTCCACCGCGTTTAACAGTATCAAGCATCACTTTTACAAGATTAACTGGAATAGCAAAACCAATCCCTACAGAACCACCAGAACGCGAATAAATAGCCGTATTAATTCCGATTAATTGACCTTTCATATCAATTAAAGCGCCACCAGAATTCCCTGGATTAATGGCAGCGTCTGTTTGAATAAAAAAGTCAAAATCAGAAATCCCAACACGTGTACGCGCTTGCGCTGAAACAATACCACTTGTAACTGTTTGACCAACACCAAAAGGATTACCAATAGCAAGAACAAGATCACCAACTTCAACAGCGTCAGAATTTCCCAAAGAAAGAACAGGGAATTGAGCATCTTTTTCCTCAACTTCAAGAATTGCAATATCAGTTGCTTCATCTTTGAGCACGATCTTACTCTCAAACTCCCGCCCATCAGAAAAAGCCACTTTAATTTCGCTTGCATCTTTAATGACGTGGTAATTTGTAACAATCAAACCACGTGCATCAACAATCACCCCTGATCCTAATGACGATTGCTTACGAACAGGAAAGTTATTTTGAAAACGACCAAAAAATTGCTCAAAAAATGGATCGCCTTCAAAAGGTGATCGTGCTCTAATTTGTCGAGCTGCATAAATATTTACAACAGATGGAACTGTCTTTTTAACTAAAGGAGCAAATGAAAGAGTGATTTCTGTTTGTGTTTGAGGCACATGAGCATATACATGATCAAATGATATCTGCATCATAATTGCAAAAAAAATTCGCACCCAAAAAGAATATCTCATAATCCACTCCTTATAAAACCAGTACATTCTGTTGAAGATTAATAGAATTAAAAAACTCATCCCCGCAAATTAAGGATCTCTATTAATATTTCATAATAGAGAATAAAAACAACCTATTTGAACAATAAATATTATAAAAATAAGATAATTCAATGTCCTATAATTTTCTCTCTGCACCTATTTCTCAATTAAAACAAACTTAAAAATGCTCACAAAAAAACCGCCTAAGACAAGGCGGCCTTAAAAAATCTAACAGAATTAAAAAACTCTACGAAGATGTCCCCTTTTCATTCTCAGAAGCCTCCATGCGAGCACGATCCCCAGCACCCTTCGCTTCAACATCACGATCAACAAATTCTATAACAGCCATAGGCGCATTATCACCGGTACGAAACCCCGCTTTCATAATACGTAAATATCCACCGTTGCGTGATGCATAACGTGGCGCAAGCGTATCAAATAATTTTGCAACCTTTCCTGCATCACGAAGTGCTGCAATTGCTTGCCGACGCGCATGCAAACCACCACGCTTACCAAGAGTAACGAGTTTTTCAACAATAGGACGAATTTCTTTAGCCTTTGGAAGCGTTGTCACAATCTGCTCATGCTCGATCAACGAAGTTGCCATATTTGCAAACATCGCTTTACGGTGACTGGCAGTACGATTCAACTTGCGTCCTGACTTACTGTGGCGCATAAGCCCTCTCCTTAAATTCTAATTTTAATATTGATCTTCATAACGTTTTGCAAGATCATCAATGTTTTCAGGCGGCCACGCAGGAATTTCCATCCCAAGATGTAATCCCATACATGCCAAAACTTCTTTAATCTCATTCAACGATTTGCGACCAAAATTCGGTGTACGAAGCATTTCAGATTCTGTTTTTTGAATAAGATCACCAATATAGACAATATTATCATTCTTAAGACAATTTGCCGAACGAACTGAAAGTTCTAATTCATCCACTTTTTTGAGAAGAGCAGGATTAAAAGAAAGCTCAGAATCAGCCTCTTCAACAGGCTCCTTCTGTGGCTCTTCAAAGTTAATAAATAGCGATAATTGATCCTGAAGAATGCGTGCTGCAAAAGCAACAGCATCCTCTCCATTAACCGCACCATTCGTTTCAATCGTTAAGGTCAATTTATCATAATCCAAAACTTGACCTTCACGCGTATTTTCCACTTTATAAGACACTTTACGAATTGGTGAATAAAGACTATCAATTGGAATAAGCCCTATACGTGCATCATCAACACAATTACGATCAGATGGAACATACCCCTTCCCTGTGTTGACAATGAACTCCATACGAATTTCAGCATCTTCATCAAGAGTACAAATAACATGATCTGGATTTAGAATTTGCATATCCCCAACGGTACTGATATCTCCCGCTTTCACGACACCAGGCCCCTCTTTATAAACAACGACACGTTTAGGACCTTCTTCTTCCATACGAAGCGCAATTTCCTTTATATTCAGAATAATATCTGTAACATCCTCACGCACACCTGGAATCGATGAAAATTCATGTAAGACACCGTCAATCTGCACAGCAGTAATAGCAGCACCACGAAGCGAAGATAACAACACGCGACGAAGTGCATTTCCTAACGTTAAGCCAAAACCCCGCTCAAGAGGTTCAGCGATCACACTTATAACATTTGGATTATCATGCGCACATGATTCAACCTTATTGGGTTTAATAAGTTCTTGCCAGTTTTTCTGGATCATATTTTTATTCCCGTTCTTTAGTTCCGTTACCATTCAATCGTAACGACCAATGTGAACATCAGAGAAATCTCCGACAACAAAAAACAACACCCAATTAAACACGCCGCCTTTTCCGCGGACGACATCCATTATGAGGAATTGGTGTTACATCACGAATAGAAGTAATGACAAAACCAACAGATTGCAATGCACGTAGAGCAGATTCACGCCCTGATCCAGGTCCACAAACTTCAACTTCCAAAGAACGCATACCATGCTCTTGCGCTTTTCTTGCACAATCCTCCGCAGCAACTTGAGCAGCAAAAGGTGTCGATTTACGCGCACCTTTAAACCCTTGGGCCCCCGCAGATGACCAAGCAATTGCATTACCCTGAGCATCAGTAATAGTAATCATTGTGTTATTAAATGTTGAATTAATATGCACAACACCCGATGAAATATTTTTACGTTCGCGACGACGAACACGTGTGGCTTCCTTGGCCATAATTTCCCTTTCAACGATCTCATCACTGCCGTAACATCAGCAGCTCCACCTTCTTTTCCTTGTCAAAAAAATCAAACAAGAAACAGAATATATAAAAACCTTCCAAAAAGGCTCTTATTTCTTTTTACCGGCAATTGCCTTAGCTGGTCCTTTACGCGTACGGGCATTTGTATGTGTACGCTGCCCTCGGACAGGCAAAGACCGGCGATGACGCAATCCTCGATAACAACCAAGGTCCATCAAACGCTTAACATTCATAGCAACCTCACGACGAAGATCACCTTCAACTTGATAGCCTTGATCTATCGCCTCACGAATCTGCAGCACCTCAGCATCTGAAAGCTCATGCACACGACGCCCCAAGGGAATGCCAACTCTTTCAATAATTTCTTGAGCAAATTTTGGTCCAATCCCGTGGATATATTGAAGCGCAATAATTACACGCTTATTTGTCGGGATATTGACGCCAGCAATACGAGCCACGCCTACTCTCCTTAGTTATTTTGACAAATTGTTATAAAATACCTGATATACCTTACAGAAAAAAATAGACTCAGAAAAAAATTCTTCCGAATCCTATTATTTCACTAAAATAAATTAAATTCGTTTGTGATAGATTTCATCTCAAAAGTCAACTCTTTTCATTTATTTCTAAAAAAAATCTTATGAAAGAAAACCTCTAATCATGCGTGTCACTTCAGTAATACCAATCATTCCATCAATGACCTTCAACATTCCCCTCTCTGAATAAAATTTTGATAAGGGAGCGGTTTTTTCACGATATTCTACTAATCTTTTTGCAAAAGCAACAGGATTGTCATCTAAACGAACCTGTCCACCAGCCGCTATTGTTTCCTCAACGCGCTTCTTCATACGTTCAATCAACACGTCTTCATCAACACACAACTCAATAACAGCATCAAGCCGCATATTTTTTGACTGCAAAATCTGCTGTAACGCTTCTGCCTGCCCCACAGTTCGAGGATATCCATCCAAAACAAAACCGTTTACACAATCAGTTTCATCAATCCGATCTGATACGATTTGGTTAACAATATTATCAGGAACCAAAGCACCAGAACTTATAATAGCTTTAGCTTTTTTACCAATCTCTGTTTCTTTGGCAATCACCTCACGCAACATATCCCCTGTTGATAAATGAGGAATGTTATATTCCTCGGTCAACATTTTTGCTTGCGTACCTTTTCCTGCTCCAGGAGGACCTAAAAGAATAACTCTCATCGATTCCTTCTACCTCCACGAAGTTTTGATTTTTTTATCAACCCTTCATATTGGTGGGCAACAAGATACCCCTGAATTTGAGCAACCGTATCAAGCGTAACAGTAACAACAATCAACAAGGATGTTCCCCCAAGATAAAAAGGAACCTGCAATGCAGATATCATAAATTCAGGTAACAAACAAACCAAGATAATATAAACAGCGCCCACAACAGTAATACGCGTCAAAACGTAATCAATATATTCGGCTGTACGCTCACCTGGACGAATCCCTGGAATAAAACCAGAATGTTTTTTCAACTGATCTGCAGTATCACTTGGATTAAACACAATAGCTGTATAAAAAAAGCAAAAAAACGCCATTAAAAATGCATAAACAATCATATAAAGTGGCTGTCCATGACCAAGAGCATAAGAAATCGCCTGAACCCATTGTGGCATTTTATCAGAAAAATTATTAATAGTGGCAGGTAATAATAATAAAGATGAAGCAAAAATAGGTGGAATAACACCAGCAGTATTCAACTTTAAAGGAAGATGCGACATATCTCCTTGAAACATTTGATTCCCAACCTGACGTTTCGGATACTGGATAAGAATTCGCCGTTGCGCACGCTCTATAAAAACAATAAGCCCAATAACCAAAACAGCAATAAGAACGATTCCTATTAAAAGAAAAGTTGATAAATCAGCCTGACTATGAGCTGTCAAAAGCTGAGCAAAAGTAGAAGGAAAGTTGGCTACAATCCCTGTAAAAATGATAAGAGAAACCCCATTACCAACACCACGTGACGTAATTTGCTCGCCAAGCCACATGAGAAACATCGTTCCGCCAACAAGGGTAATAACAGAAGAAATACGAAACATAAGACCTGGTTCTAAAACAATTTGAAGCCCCGTCCCTATACCGCTTTCAAGCGCAATCGCAATACCAAAAGCTTGTAGAATTGCCAATACTACTGTTACATAACGCGTATACTGATTGATAATCTTACGACCTAATTCCCCTTCTTTTTTAAGAGTTTCCAAAGAAGGAATAATAGATGTTAACAATTGCACAATAATAGATGCCGATATATAAGGCATGATACCCAGCGCAAAAATAGCCATACGCCCAACGGCACCCCCAGCAAACATATTAAAGAGTCCTAATACACCCGACGCATGATGTTCAAATGTTTGCCGTAAAGCATCGATATTAATACCTGGAAGAGAGATGTAAGTGCCAAAGCGATATACAAGAAGCGCTGCCAGAGTAAACCAGATGCGTTTCTTTAATTCAGTTGCACGAGAAAAGGTACCGAAGTTTATATTGGAAGCAAATTGCTCTGCTGCTGATGCCATAAAACGTCTCCACTTCACTACTCCAGTTCTTTAAATCACGGAAGTATAACCCTAAAATTCATATATACATACACAAATAAATGCAGAACTTAAAAAATTCCCCACAAAAGATCCCACAGAACAGATGTAACTCTTCTTTAGGTCTCTACTCATATAAAAAATTATTGAGCAATATCAGGAAAAATAACCTGACCACCCACTTTTTCAATCTTAACACGAGCAGCTTGTGAAGCACCAGAAACATGAAAGGTAATCTTAGCCTTCAAATCACCATCAGAAAGAAGACGAACCCCATCTTTTTCACGACGAATAATACCAGCTTCTCTCAAAGCAATCATATCAACAGGCTTTTCAATATTCAACTTACCTGCATCAACTGCCAACTGAATACGTCCTAGTGAAACTTCATTGTAGGTTTTGGCAAAGAAATTTCTAAATCCACGTTTTGGCAAACGACGATAGATAGGCATTTGCCCACCTTCAAAACCATTAAGGGAAACACCAGAACGCGACTTTTGCCCTTTTACACCACGACCACCAGTCTTACCCGTACCGGATCCAATACCACGCCCAACACGCTTACGATTTTTTGTTGCGCCTTCACAATCACGCAGTTCATTGAGTTTCATATCTAATACTCCCGCAACCCTTAACCTTCATCTATAACGCGAACAAGATGCCGAACCTGAGCAATCATACCCCGCACACAAAGTGTATCATCTAAAACGCGCCGACGACGCATTTTATTTAGTCCAAGCCCCTTTAAGGTTGCACGCTGAATCTGTGAGTTTCGAATAGGGCTTCCAATTTGCTCAACCGTGATAGTTTTACCACTCTGAGATTTTTTCTGAACCATTTTCTAATTCCTTTTCTGATAATCTCAGAAACTATCCTTCTAGGTCAACTAAATGGCGACGACGCGCCTGCAAAGTCGAATATTTTATACCACGCTGAGCAGCAATATCTCTAGGATGCATTTGATGTTTCAATGCATCAAATGTTGCACGAACCATGTTATAAGGATTAGACGATCCCAATGATTTTGCAACGACATCCTGCATACCAAGAGCTTCAAAAATAGCACGCATCGGTCCCCCAGCAATAATACCAGTACCAGCAGAAGCCGAACGTAGCAAAACACGCCCAGCTCCATGACGCCCTTCAAGATCATGGTGCAATGTACGTCCAGACCGAAGCGGAACATAAATCATCCCACGTTTTGCAGATTCCGTTGCTTTACGAACGGCTTCTGGAACTTCACGGGCTTTACCATGTCCAAAACCTACACGTCCTTTTTGATCTCCAACGACAACAAGAGCAGCAAAACCAAAACGCCGACCACCCTTTACAACTTTAGCAACACGATTGATATGAACTAGCCTATCGACAAACTCATTATCGCGTTCTTCTCTCTCACCACGTTCTTTTTGTGCCATTCCTCATTCCTTTTTCTTTTCCGGAAGCACGATAACAAAGTCCCTCATCAAACTGGAAGAACTTAAACGAAATAATCTAAACTCTCCTTACTCACTCACAAATAAGAAATTTTAGAAATTCAAACCACCTTCACGAGCAGCTTCAGCTAAAGCCTTGACTCGACCATGATACACATACGCTCCACGATCAAAAACCACTTCATTAACACCCGCTTGCTTCGCACGCTCAGCAATTAACTTACCAACAGCAAAAGCTGCTTTTTTATCAGCACCACTCTTTAACGACTTTTTTAAATCACTTTCAAGAGTAGAGGCTGAAACAAGTGTACATCCCCGCAAATCATCGATAACTTGAGCATAAATGTTCTGATTTGAACGATAAACGCTAAGCCGAGGACGATCATGAGAAACCATTTTAATTCTACGACGAACACGCCTTGCACGACGTTGGATAATGTCCTTAGATGAAACCATAATACAAAATCCTTATTTCTTTTTACCTTCTTTACGGAAGATACGTTCATCTGCATGCTTAACACCTTTACCTTTATAAGGCTCAGGTCTACGATACTCACGAATCTCCGCTGCAACTTGTCCAACTTGCTGTTTATCAATTCCAGAAACAACAATTTCTGTCGGCTTAGGAACAGTTACAGTAACACCCGATGGAACTTTATAAACCACATCATGGGAAAATCCTAGAGATAGTTGGACATCCTTACCCTGCAAAGCAGCACGATAACCAACCCCATTAATCTCCAACCTCTTTTCAAAACCATCTTTCACACCACAAAAAATGTTCTCAATCATTGAGCGCGACATACCCCATTTAGAACGCGCATCTTTTGACTGATCCCGCGGCATAACTGATATGATATTTTCCTCAAACTTGACTAAGACTTCATCATTGACGACGTAGCTCAGCTCACCTTTTGGACCTTTTGCCTTAACCAGCTGACCTTCAACAGTAGCAGTAACTCCAGAAGGAATTGAAATGGGTTTCTTTCCAATACGAGACATTGTTCTAACCTACTTTTTCTTCCGTTTTCTTGACATAACTTAGAAAACACGACAAAGGAGTTCTCCACCAACATTCTGTTCACGCGCCTCATGATCTGCCATGACGCCTTTAGGAGTCGATAAAATCGAAATACCAAGACCATTTGCCACCTGTGGAAGTGACTTAGCAGAAACATACACACGACGACCTGGCTTTGATACACGTGAAATCTCACGAATAGCAGCCAGCCCTTCAAAATACTTCAATTCGATTTCAATTTCAGCTTTCCCATCACCTAAATCAATTTGATTATATCCACGAATATAACCTTCCGACTGAAGAACATCAAGAACGTGCACACGAAGCTTCGAAGCTGGAGTAACTACTTTACCTTTTTTACGACCAAGTGCATTACGAATACGCGTTAACATATCACCAAGAGGATCTGACATAGACATTAAATAATCTCCTCTTACCAACTAGACTTTACAATACCAGGAATATGGCCAATAGAGCCAAGCTCACGCAACGCAATTCGCGACATTTTTAATTTACGATAATAAGCCCGCGGACGACCTGAAACCTCACAGCGATTACGAATACGAACTTTCGAAGAATTACGTGGCAACTCTGCCAACTGAACAGAAGCTTTAAAACGTTCTTCAAGAGAAACCTTCTGATCCATAACTATTGCTTTCAAACGTGCACGACGGGCAGCATAACGCTTTACCATCACCTCACGACGCTTATTTTTTTCAACGGCACTTACTTTGGCCATACTTTCACCTCACTATGTCTGCCGTTACGAACGAAAAGGAAAATTAAAAGCACGCAATAACTCACGAGCTTCATCATCCGTTTTTGCTGTCGTACAAACAATAATATCCATGCCCCAAATTTGATCAACTTTATCATAGTTGATTTCTGGAAACACAATGTGTTCTTTAATACCCATAGCAAAATTGCCACGACCATCAAAACTCTTTGGATTCAAACCACGAAAGTCACGAACCCGTGGAAGAGCAATCGTAACAAGACGATCTAAAAACTCAAACATACGATCTTTACGCAATGTAACTTTAGCCCCAAGAGGCATTCCTTCACGAACCTTAAAGGTCGCAATAGAATTACGCGCACGTGTAACAACAGCCTTCTGACCTGTTATTAGCCCTAAATCCTCAGCAGCAAGAGAAGGCTTCTTCGAATCAGCAGTTGCTTCACCTATCCCCATATTTATTACAATTTTATCAATCCGCGGAATTTGCATCGCATTTCTGTAATTAAACTTCTCTTGAAGCGCTTTACGAATCACTTCAAAATAATGCGCTTTCATACGCGGTATTTGTCTTTCCTCAGCCATTAATCAACTCTCCCGAACGCTTGGCAAAACGCACTTTATTACCATCTGCATTCATACGAAAGCCTACACGTGTAGGCTTACCATCTTTAGGATCAGCAATCGCCAAATTAGACAGATGAATCGGAGCCTCTTTAGAAATAATTCCAGCTTCTTGCTTCTGCGTTTGACGTTGATGACGTTTAATCATATTAATCCCACGAACAAAAGCCTTATTCTCTTTTGGACTAACCTTAATTACTTCACCACTACATCCTTTATCCTTACCGGATAAAACAACAACTTTATCACCTTTTCGAATCTTCTGCATAACATTTACTCCTTACAGAACTTCAGGAGCGAGCGAGATGATCTTCATATGATTCCTACCACGCAATTCGCGGGGAACAGGTCCAAAGATACGAGTACCGATCGGCTCTTTTTTATTATCCACTAAAACCGCAGCATTACTATCAAAACGAATGACACTACCATCTGCGCGACGAATATCCTTAGCAGTACGAACCACAACAGCTTTCATAACATCACCTTTTTTAACACGGCCACGGGGAATAGCATCCTTAACCGAAACAACAATAATGTCACCGACCGAAGCATATTTCCGCTTTGAACCGCCTAACACCTTGATGCACATGACACGACGAGCACCAGAATTATCAGCAACGTCGAGGTTTGTTTGCATCTGAATCATGACTGGCCACCTTCTCTTAACACATATATCCGATTGTACCTTTTATACACTCGGATTTGCCTGCCAAATAACGATAAAGTCATCGCCTTTAAATTTATCAATGATAAAAACACTGTTAAATTCTAAAACAATAAACTTAACTCATTACGCTACATTGTCTTTTACAACAATCCAACATTTATCTTTCGAAATTGGTCTAGATTCTTGAATAGAAACTTGATCCCCAATCTTGAATTGGTTGTTTTCGTCATGCGCTTTATAATTTTTAGACTGCCGAACAGTCTTCTTAAGAAGCGGATGAGAATAACGGCGCTCAACTTTGACAACAACAGTCTTATCACTTTTGTCGCTAATAACAACACCCTGCAAAACGCGTTTAGGCATCTCTCATTTCCTTAAACCTTACTTTCACTTACCTTTTGACGAAGAAAAGTTTTAATACGCGCAATATCACGACGAACCTGTCTAACACGCGCAGTCTTTTCTAATTGACCTGTTGCTTTTTGAAAACGCAAATTAAATTGCTCTTTCTTTAACTTAGCCAATTCATCTTTCATTTGGTCGAGCGTTTGCGCCCGTAATTCTGTGGCTTTCATCGCTTAACCTCATTATTCAGCAATACGCTGGATGAAACGCGTTTTTATAGGCAACTTTGCAGCACCCAATCTTAGTGCTTCACGTGCAACATCCTCAGGAACTCCATCAAGCTCAAACATGATGCGTCCAGGAGCAACACGTGCAGCCCAATAATCGACACTTCCCTTACCTTTACCCATACGAACTTCAGTCGGTTTAGATGTAACCGGAAGATCTGGAAAAATGCGAATCCACACACGACCAGAACGCTTCATATAACGCGTAATCGCACGGCGCGCCGCTTCAATTTGACGAGCAGTAATCCGCTCCGGCTCAACAGCCTTCAAACCGTAGGCACCGAAATTCAAATCCGTACCACCCTTCGCAACACCGTGAATACGGCCCTTGAACTGTTTACGGAACTTTGTGCGCTTTGGCTGCAACATTGTTCTCTACTCCAAATTTTAGTTCAATCTCAAAAACTAAGCATTTTCACGGCGACGATTCGATGAAGAACCAGATTGATCAACTTCCGTAGCACGACGTTCTGAAGCCATCGGATCATGCTCAAGAATCTCACCCTTAAAGACCCAAACTTTAATACCACAAATACCATAAGCAGTCTTAGCTTCTGCTGTACCGTAATCAACATCAGAACGCAAGGTATGAAGTGGAACACGACCTTCACGATACCATTCCATACGAGCAATTTCAGCACCACCAAGACGGCCAGAACAATTGATACGAATACCTTCTGCACCAAGACGCATAGCAGACTGAACAGCACGCTTCATTGCACGACGAAAAGCAACACGACGCTCTAACTGTTGAGCAATTGATTGCGCAATAATCGTGGCATCAATCTCCGGTTTACGAATCTCCACAATATTTAATGAAGTTTCAGCATCCGTCATTTCTGAGAGCTTACGACGAAGCTTTTCGATATCAGCACCCTTTTTACCAATAATCAAACCAGGACGTGCAGAATGAATCGTAATACGACACTTCTTATGAGGACGCTCAATAACAACCTTCGAAATAGCCGCCTGTTTAAGCTCCTCCAGCACGTATGAACGAATTTTCAAATCTTCATGAAGAAGGCGCCCATATTCACCACTATCAGCATACCAACGAGAATCCCAAGTCCGATTAACACCAAGACGAAGTCCTATTGGATTGATCTTCTGACCCATTACGCGGCCTCCACTTTTTCGGTAACTTCACGAACAATAACAGTAAGATGCGAAAATGGACGTTCAATTCTACTAGCACGCCCTCGACCACGAACATGAAAGCGCTTCATCACTATCGACTTACCAACATAAGCTTCCGCCACAATAAGCGAATCAATATCAAGATCGTGGTTATTCTCTGCATTTGCAATTGCTGATTCAAGCGTTTTTTTCACAGTAGCAGCAATACGCTTGCGTGAAAACATCAAATCAGCGAGTGCTACATTAACTCTTTTACCACGAATCATTGCAGCAACTAAATTAAGCTTCTGCGGACTAACGCGAATTGTCCGCGTGACAGCTCTTGCTTCATTATCTCTAAGCTGGCGCGAAACTTTAGCTTTTCCCATTCCTACTTCCTCTTCGCTTTTTTATCGGCACCATGACCATAATAAGTCCGGGTAGGAGCGAACTCACCAAACTTATGTCCAACCATCTCTTCAGAAACAGAAACAGGAATATGCTTATTACCGTTGTAAACACCAAAAGTTAAACCAACAAATTGCGGTAAAATAGTAGAGCGACGACTCCATATTTTTATAACTTCATTGCGCCCACTTGCACGTACCTTCTCTGCTTTACCAAGAAGATAGCCGTCAACAAACGGACCTTTCCACACTGAACGAACCACTTCAGACTACCTTTCTCATTTCTTGCGTTGATGACGCGTACGCATAATAAATTTATCAGTGGCTTTATTGGAGCGCGTACGCTTACCTTTCGTAGGCTTACCCCAAGGAGATACTGGATGGCGCCCCCCCGATGTACGACCTTCACCACCACCGTGCGGATGATCAACGGGGTTCATAGCAACACCACGAACATGTGGACGTTTACCACGCCAACGTGACCGACCTGCCTTACCATCATTAATATTCCCATGATCAGGATTTGAAACAGCACCAACAGTTGCAAAACAGCTACTAGGAACCAAACGCTGTTCACCAGAATTTAAACGAAGAATAGCCATACCATGATCTCGTCCAACCAACTGCGCATAAGTACCCGCTGAACGTGCAATCTGCCCCCCTTTTCCTGGCTTCATCTCAACATTATGAATAATTGTACCTACAGGCATATTAGCAAGAGGCATAGCATTACCTGGTTTAACATCCACATTTAAACCAGCCATAACAGAATCACCAACCGCAAGACGCTGTGGCGCAAGAATATAACTCAATTGCCCATCCTCATAGCGAATTAAAGCAATAAAAGCAGTACGGTTAGGATCATATTCTAAACGCTCAACCTTTGCTGAAACATCACGTTTAAGACGCTTAAAGTCGACAAACCGATAACTACGTTTATGTCCACCACCCTGAAAACGAGCAGTAACACGACCACGATTATTACGTCCACCCTTTGAAGACAAACCTTCAGTCAACATCTTTATAGGCTTTCCCTTATAAAGACAAGAACGTTCCACAATAACAAGCTGACGCTGCCCAGGTGTCGTTGGATTAAATTGCTTAAGTGCCATTATTCCTATCTCCGAGCCTCTTTAAAGACCTGTCGAAACGTCGATAGTCTGACCACTGGCCAGAGTTACGATCGCTTTTTTGACATCACTTTGCCGACCAACTATACCTTTGAAACGCTTCACTTTACCCTTGCGGACTATCGTGTTAACTGCTTTAACTTTTACGCTAAAAAGCGCTTCAATAGCAGCCTTAATCTCAGGCTTCGTCGCTTTCGGCGCGACATTAAAAGCAACTTGATTATATTCAGAAATCATAGTCGACTTTTCAGTAATAACTGGACTAATAATTATATCATAATGGCGAAGATCTGTCATTTAAAACGCTCCTCAAGAGCCTCAACAGCTGCCTTTGATAAAACAAGTTTGCTGCGACGCAAAATATCATAAACATTAATTCCCTGAATAGGCAAAATATCAATATTAGGGATATTAGAGACTGCACGAAAAAAGTTAACATCAATCTCTTTACCACCAATCAAGAGAGCGTTATTAAATCCAAGCTTAGAAAAATGAGAAACAAGCATTTTCGTTTTCGCATCCTTAACAGTCAACTCATCCACAATAATTAAGTCTTTTGCTTTTAATTTTGCAGATAAAGCAAGACGTAACCCAAGAGCACGAATCTTTTTAGGAAGATCATGCGCATGGCTACGAACCACCGGTCCATGTGCCTTACCCCCACCTCTAAACTGCGGTGCACGGGCAGATGAATGTCGAGCACGCCCAGTTCCTTTTTGCTTAAACATTTTTGCCCCTGTTCGTGACACATCAGAACGACCTTGGGATTGATGACTCCCCTGCTGACGGCGTGCAAGCTGCCAGCGAACAACACGTTGCAAAATATCCTCACGTGGAACAAGATCAAAAATAGCTTCAGAAACCTTTAACTTGCCGGCTTCATTACCATCAAGAGTTTTAATTACAAGATCCATTATTAGGCTCCCTCAACTTCAGAGGTTTCCGTCACCGGAGTAACCATTTCCGTTTTCTCCTTCACAAGACGGCGAATACCAGCAGGCTTTGGAGCATTATCAGGAAGACGCTTCTTCACAGCATCCCGTACCAAAATCCAAGAACCTTTAGAACCAGAAACAGCACCACGCACTAAAATTAAACCACGTTCACTATCCGTGGAAATAACTTCAATATTCTGTGTTGTTACACGCACTTGCCCCATATGGCCAGCCATTTTTTTACCTTTAAAAACTTTACCAGGATCTTGGCACTGCCCTGTAGAACCATGAGCACGATGTGTGATCGAATTACCATGGGAAGCACGATGCCCACCAAAGTTATGCCGTTTCATAACACCAGCAAACCCCTTACCAATACTGGTACCAGTCACATCAACTCTCTGTCCTGGAACAAAATGTTCCACTGTAATCTCAGTACCAACATCAAGAAGATTGTCGGGACTCACACGAAACTCTGCTATTTTAGCTTTAGGCTCAACAGAAGCCTTAGCAAAATGTCCACGAAGAGCTTGTGAAGTGTTCTTAACTTTAGCAAAGCCTACACCTAATTGAACAGCAGTATAACCATTCTTTTCAACTGTACGCTGAGCAACGACTTGACAATTCTCCAAACGAAGTACGGTCACCGGCACATGCTCACCAGCATCATTATAAATACGGGTCATGCCCAGCTTCTGTGCTATTACACCTGAACGCATCGGGTCTGTTCCTTCTGTCCTCAAACCTCAGAGCTTAATTTCTACATCCACACCAGCAGAAAGATCGAGCTTCATAAGCGCATCCACTGTTTGCGGCGTTGGATCAACAATATCAAGAAGACGCTTATGTGTTCGCATCTCAAACTGCTCACGACTCTTCTTATCGATATGGGGTCCACGATTGACCGTAAACTTCTCAATCCGCGTCGGAAGCGGAATGGGACCACGGACATTTGCACCAGTACGTTTAGCAGTCGATACAATCTCACGCGTCGACGTATCAAGAATTCTATGATCAAACGCTTTTAAGCGAATGCGAATATTTTGACTGTTCATGCTCTTTATTTCCCTGTTATAGAAAGTGCCTTCAATAATAAAAGCACTCAACAAGCATTATTTATTCAATGATCTTAGAGACGATACCGGCACCAACAGTACGACCACCTTCACGAATAGCAAAAC
>NZ_JBHIMK010000269.1:0-1558 GCF_042194085.1 Bartonella sp. MU70NMGDW | reverse complement strand
GCTCTTTCTTTGTGTTTTCAGCATTGTATTCTTTTGACAAATGCTTTTCTTTTTGATTGTATCAAAAAGTTTAAAGAGAGACCTTGTTAGGATATAAAATGTTTCGTTCAACTTTTTTTAAAAATCGTGAAATCTATGGACCACTTTGTATTGGCTTTGATCCAAGCCATAAAGTTTTGCAATCGTGGAAACTAAGCTTTGATTATAAAGGTCTAAAAGATTTTTGTGATATCCTCTTAACAGCGGTTGTGGGTAAAGTGGGGATGATAAAGCCTCAAGTCGCATTTTTTGAATTATATGGTGTGGATGGTCTTCAAGCTCTCAAAGAACTCATTGAAAATGCACACGAACAAGGCTTATTGGTTCTGGCGGATGCAAAGAGGGGAGATATTGGCTCTACTGCTGAAGCCTATGGTAAAGCTTGGCTGGGTCCAAGCAGTGCGTTCAAAGCTGATGCCATCACAGTTAATCCTTTTTTGGGGTTTGATGCTCTTATTCCTCTGATAAAAGTTGCAGAAGAAACAGGAGCAGGGGTTTTTGTGGTTGTTCAGTCTTCTAATCCAGAGGGGAAACAAATACGAAATGCGCTTATTGGTGATCAGACACTCTCTCTTCATCTTGCACAGTGCATTTGCAATTATAATTCTCAGTCTCCGGTTCTCCATCATAATATTGGCCCCATCGGTGCGGTTATAGGAGCGACATTAGGATCTGAATCAAAAGACACAATCGAGCAGTTAAAAAATAGTCTGTTTCTCGTTCCTGGTATTGGCGCTCAAGGTGGAACAATGACACAACTAGCACATCAATTTCCACAAAGACTCTGGCAGAATGTTATTCCCTCTGTATCACGCTCTATTACAGATGCTGGACGAAATATTGTTGATTTAAAAAATGTTATCAATCATTTTACAGAACAAGCGCAAAGCACACTGATGTCTTGAGAATTTTTGCATCTGTAATAAATCTGAAGAATTCTGAGAGGGAGTGCTTTTGAGGGGGATGCTTTCGATTTATCCAGAATCAACAGTTGCTTTGTGTTTTCTTTCAAAAAGCACGGATGTCTTTTCATTGAATGTTAAGTGGGCATTTCATGTTGAGTGGGGGGGGCTACGTTCCTATTGAAAGTGCAAATATTTTCAGCCGATTGCCTTAAGGGTAAAGGTTTACATCCTTTAAAAGCAAAAGCTTATGCATATTGTTACCAGTTTCCAGTTGATAAAGTTATTGCAGCGTTTGTTTCTATAAGATAGACACACGTTATCTGTGAATACATATTATTGTTAGAGAAAAACATGTCATCAAAACAAGAAAAAACCAAAGCCCGTTTACCCCGTGGTTTTATTGATCGTACAAGTGCACAGTTGTATGCCGCTGAAGCTATGATTGCGCAAATTCGTGAAGTTTATGAACTTTACGGCTTCGAAGCACTGGAAACACCGATTTTTGAATATACAGATGTGCTGGGTAAGTTTTTACCGGATGAAGATCGTCCAAATGCGGGCGTTTTTTCGCTACAAGATGATGATGAGCAATGGATGTCTTTGCGCTATGATCT
>NZ_JBHIMK010000268.1:0-1568 GCF_042194085.1 Bartonella sp. MU70NMGDW | reverse complement strand
TCGTTTTGTATTCGGGGGGAGGATTTGTGCATGCGCCGCTTAATGGCGTTTTTGATTTACTGAAAGCCGCTTTGAAAGCCGATCTTGATGGATCGTTAAAAGATTTAGAGAAGCGCTTAGAGACTTTAAGCGAAGAGTTTGAAGATTTGAAAGAGTGTTCATTTTAGGTTTAATGGAGGAATAAAGCATATGAAAATCCCCGATCATAGTCATGAGTATTTGATACCAATAGCCACGAAAGAGGAAATCAGAGAAGGAACTTCGCAAGATAGCGTTGTTGTTCCTAAGATTTTAGGGACGGCATCTTTGTATTCGTATGAAACCTTTGCGCCGTTAGAGCAGGTTGTTAATGCAAGGCAAGAGTCTGAAAAATCCATGGCGCGTGCAAATAGTGCGCAACAGGTTGCAGAGGAATCGAAAAGGGTTTCTGATCAAGCGCTTACAGAGGTGACGAAAACGGGTGAAGCGGTTACAGCAGCTACGACAACCGCTAATCTTGCAAAAGATACAGCGGATACAGCCAAGGGATTAGCAGAAGAATCCAAGAGTGCATCTGATGCCGCCAAGCAAATGGCAGAAGAGGCAAAAGCTCTTTCAGAACAATCCAAGAATGCTTGTGCTGAAGTCAAGGAATCTGTTGCAACTGTTAAGATAGTTGCCGAATCGGCGCAAACAGGAGTGGAACAAGCCTCGCAAACAGCTTCAGAAGCGAAGGGTTTGGCGGAATCGGCGAAAAGTGCAGCAGAGAGTGTAACAGAGAAAGTAGATCAAGCACTAAGAGAGGCTAGCGATGCAAAATCTAAAGCAGAAGGCTTAGAAACAATAGCCAATGAAGCAAAATCCACGAGTGATCATGCAAGCCAAACCGCCTCTAGTTCTAAAAGTTTAGCAGAAGAAGCCAAGGAAGTAGCCGATAGAGCCCAGTCGACAGCGGAAGAAGCGAAGAATATTGCGGAGCAAGCAAAAGAAGAAGCTGATACGACGAAGCAAGGGCTTGGAGAGGTCAAGAGTTCATTAGACACGGTGACCGCAACGACAAATTCTGCAAATACAGCCGCCTCTGAGGCAAAAGTGTTAGCGGAAGAAGCGAAGAGTGCATTGACAGAAGTTCAAGAGAAGGCACAGAGGAACAGTAACAGTCTTTCTGAACTTCAAGGTAAGGTAGGTTCTCTTTCCACTTATTTTTTAGAGAATGTGCGTTTTGATCAGCCTCACAGAATTCTGGAAGCCGATCCGAAAAATAGAAAAGGTCTTGTGATTAATGAAGGGGCATGTTTTCGCTTTTATCGTGGTGGTGAGAAGGGGGATAGCTCCATCTTTTACCGCATTCCAATGCGTGGAAGTGCGTCTTTTGAAGAAAATATTGAAGCAGGAAAGGATTATTATATATATATCGTCATAAAAAATCAGACGACTGAGATATCCTTTGAAATTTCGGAAAATCCGACGGCTCCTGATGGCTATACAGAGAATAATTCTGGAAAGATTGGTGGATTTCATACGCTATGTGCGGATGTTGGTGAGATTGAAGGTCATCTCTTATCGGGTTATCAAGCAGGGGATATTTT
>NZ_JBHIMK010000267.1:0-1589 GCF_042194085.1 Bartonella sp. MU70NMGDW | reverse complement strand
GTATTTTAAAGGTAAAAAAGAGATCGAGATGAGGAAAGAGGACAGATGAAAATTATATTAAAGGGGTTGATGATTGTCCTTTTAGGAGGCGTTTGTGTTGCTGGGTGTGGGCGTAAAGGGTCATTGGAAATGCCTCTTACAAGTGTGGAAAAGTCTGTGCAAGGAACATCTGTTGCTCAAAGTGAAGATGATAAACCTTTTATTCTTGATCGTTTGATAAAGTAGGAGGAAAGTGTGGATTTTTTCTCTTACCATCAAGGTATGCTTCATGCTGAGGGTTGTTCACTTGCTGTTCTTGCGCAGGAGGTGGGGACTCCTTTTTATTGTTATTCCGCCAATGCATTGGTTACACGTTTTAAAGACTATAAAAAGGCTTTTCAAGGGATGCCTAGTCTGCTTGCTTATGCGGTTAAAGCCAATTCTAATCAAGCAGTTTTACGGCTTTTAGCGAACAATGGAGCGGGAGCTGATGTGGTCTCAGAAGGGGAATTACGGCGTGCCCTTGCTGTTGGTATTCCGGCACATCGTATTGTTTATTCTGGTGTTGGTAAAACCATGAGAGAGATAGATTTTGCTCTTGCACAGGATATTTATTGTTTTAACGTTGAATCAGAGCCGGAACTTGAACAGTTATCTCAACGTGCTGTTGCGCTTTCAAAGATAGCACGTGTTTCATTGCGCATTAATCCAGATGTTGATGCAAAGACCCATAAGAAAATTACAACAGGAAAATCTGAAAATAAATTTGGTATTCCATTGTTGTTGGCAAGAGAGGCTTATAAAAAAGCGGACTCTTTACCTGGATTGCAGGTTTGCGGTATTGATATGCATATTGGCAGTCAGATTTGTGATTTAAAGCCATTTGAAGAAGCATTCCTTCTTATTGCAGATTGTGTGCGTCAATTGTGGAGCGATGGCTATGCAATAACGCATATAGATATTGGTGGTGGGCTTGGTATTGCCTATGGTTGTGAACAACATACTGTACCTTCTCCTTTTGATTATGCTGCGCTGGTAAAGAAATATATTGCTCCTTTAGGGATTAATATTGTTGTGGAGCCGGGGCGGAGCATTGTGGGACAAGCTGGTGTACTGATGACATCTGTTCTCTATTTAAAAAGGGGACAAGGGCGGAATTTTGTTATTGTAGATGCGGCGATGAATGATCTGATGCGTCCAACGCTTTATGATGCTTGGCAGAATGTCGTCCTTGTGAAACAAGCAGCAAAAGATGCTCCCCTTATTCGTGCAGATATTGTTGGTTCTGTTTGTGAGACTGGCGATTATTTAGCACTAGATCGTTACTTGCCGATTTTGGCACCCGGTGATCTTTTAGCAATTACGCAAGCTGGAGCTTATGGTGCTGTGATGGCGAGTACTTATAATAGCCGACTTTTGATCCCAGAAGTTCTTGTTCAAGATACGTGTTATGCGGTTATTCGTCCACGTCTTGATTATGCTCAATTGATGGGATGTGATCATATTCCTGATTGGGTTGAGAATTCTTAAGTGTTTTTGGTCTTATTTTTACTAAACTTTGATGAAACAATTTATTTTCTAGAAATTGTCTTGTATGGGGTTTATGATCT
>NZ_JBHIMK010000266.1:0-1595 GCF_042194085.1 Bartonella sp. MU70NMGDW | reverse complement strand
AATGGGCGCTAACATTGAGAAATATCTTCTTAAAACAAACATGTGAATATACAACAACCAAATCTATTCTGTTTTGAGTTTATTTTGCATGAGAGCTCTTTACTCATAAAAGCTTTCCCCTATCATCATGATATCTCAGACGCATCTAAAAAATCACTTTGATCATTGGTTAAGAACAGCACCGTAGGCGGTGCCTTGAGCTTAAAAACCAAGATTTACCTTCGTAAAATGCATATCTGATGTCATGAGTTTAGCAAACAAGCCTTAAAAAGTTGAAAGGCAAACAACCTCTCATTTAAAAAAATCTATCCTTCTCAAGAAAAACTATTTTTATTGCCAATTTCCTAAAATTACTTTACTAATTAGAAAATGTATTGGTCGCACACGCAACGACCAATAGGGCCTTGAAAACCCGAAACCCTAGCGTAAAAATAAACCCACTGTGTAGGTATCCGGGAATTCCGGGAGATTTTGCTATGTCCAGGTGCTCTCAGCACTAAAAGGAAAATGCTGACTAGGGTTCAGTGTTTTCAAGCTCCCGGAATACCAATGCGAGGGCGCTCGCAACCGGAGGGGGAAAATGCAAACTCCAAATCTTAGTATTGATCTTTTCTTAGGCAAAAAAAATTCGCTTTAGGCGAAAAATGCTAAAAATGTCTCAAAAAACATTAGGGCATCATTTAGGTATCACTTTCCAACATATTCAAAAGTATGAAAAAGGCTTAAATCGCGTGAACGCAGGACGTTTAAAGGAAATTTCCGATATATTGGAGGTCCCAATTGCTTTTTTTTACGCTGAGATCATCAAAAAAGAACATACCCCGTACCATCATGATGAAATCGCATCGAACAAAGAGGAATATTTGCTTTTAAAAAGTTTTAGAATTCTTACACCTGTCAAACAGAAAGCAATTTTAAACTTAATTTGTGATTAGAATTAAAACGCTTTAAAAGCATGGGGTATAAGGTTCTACACGCTTTGTTCTTGGCTTCCTTCCCACACATTAAAGGATGCAAATGCCTCCTCAAACTGGTTGATAAACAATCCCACCTCTCAAGAACAGCTCCTTCTCGGCTTCCCATTTCATATGGTTCCTTTCACAAAATTATACAAGCAAGCCCTCCCTTGAATAATTCACCACACTCTCTCATCACAACACCACATGCATAAAGTTTTTATGCCTTATATCACCACGCCTCAAGCGATGATGTTTTTACAGCACAACAGAATAAGCATTCATGCGTATTTAAAGGGGCCCCCCTTCCCCACTGTTGACGCTCCATTTATTTTAATGATGTGCATTTAATATACCTGCTATAAAGACTTAGTATCTGTTATAAATTCTTAAAGGCATGTTTTTTCCTCTAAAATCTCAATGCTACACCAACTCCATCATAAGACAATACATTGATTTATAAAGATGATTCATTTTTTTACATGTTGAATGAGAACCCTGAATATCGCAAGATTCTTTCATTTCAGACCTGTTCTAGGTTGAATCAACCAAAATCACATCTCTTGCAAGTTACAAGCGGGAAGAGCCCTTGTGGATAAAAAACTATTAAGAAAGGATTAAAAATGCCTCTAATGAACC
>NZ_JBHIMK010000265.1:0-1600 GCF_042194085.1 Bartonella sp. MU70NMGDW | reverse complement strand
GAAGTCAATTAAATCCATTTAGGATAAATAGCGAGTATCAGAAGAGGTAAAGTCATTCAAAAGCGGATAAATTTTTTCAAAAGGGATTTTTAAAGGTTATTTATCCACAGCCTATGACATGGGATAAGATCAGCAAAGTAGTGAAATCTGCTGTTTATTTCACGTATTCATCAAGATAAATGTACTACGTTCTTTAAAATATCAGAATGAGTATTTTGATAGGTTTTATAGAAGCACTAAAATAATCCAGTTTGTCAGTTCAATTTACTGACACATAACTGACAAGTTTTAATCAATTCACATCATTGGTTATCTTTAAAGATTGTAATAGTGATATGAGTTATGTTTTTAAAATACTAACCTATTGAAATATAATATTTTTAATTTTCTCTCATTTAAAAAAATAATAGAGGGTCTAAAAGGAACTGACAACACTGACAGCACTCTTCTTATAAGGTTACTCAGATTATTTTTTTAGAGAAAAGTTACTTGATGAGATGGGCATTAAATATAATTTATTAGAAAATCAAGACTTTGTTTGCTCGCCAAATTTGGCGAGCAAAGGCAGGAAAAAGAGTCTTGCCTATTTGAGTAGAAAGTTTTAGAAGACGTTTTTTATTGTTTTATGCTGTTGTCTTTGACCAAAGGATGCCATTCATAATAGGCACTAGGGTGTCCACTTGTTTGATGTGTTATCAACTTTTTTCGAAGGTGATTTGAACAGCATAAAAGCTCTAAAGCTTGCTTCACAGTTTCCTTGTCTTTTAAAGAACGCCAACATCGTCTATAGATATCCCTTGCTGTAAAAACATCAGATAAATGATCACAACGCTCGACAATTAATTTTGCACGCTCTGCTGTTAATGTATCATGCGCCGCATAAAGACGTTTGGCATGACTTAACAGATAACTTGTCCAACGCAACGCTGTTGTGATGGCATAGAGTCCAATTTCTAAACGACCAGTGTCAAGAAGTTCAAAAATCAACGCAAGACTTGCTATGGTCTTTGGCATTTTTAAAAGATGCGATTGTAAGCTTTCTGAATGCGTACCTCCTTTTGCCTCTTTATGAAGATGCTCGAACCATTCATAAAACTTCACTTGTGCTTTAGGAGAAAAACGCATAATCAGTGGTTGTTCTGGAGACCCTAAGCGTTTATCACGAAAAGAGCGAAAAACTCCTTCATACTTTTGCCACCCCTCTTGATTGGGCGGTTTATCAACCAATTGCCACTCTTTATTGTCATCGGGCCAGACAATCATTTGAAAGCGTTGCAATAAACCATCATCGTTTATTCCACGCTGTATTGCTTGAATGATGGGAATAATTCGTGAGGGTTGAATGCCTCCAATCATAGATAAAGTGACATGAGGGATAAAAATGGTTCCACGCTCGGTACGGTCATAGGTAAATTGGTTATCTTCATTAAAAGCCGTTAGATAAAAAGCAGGGTCTGTTTGATATTCCTTACGTTCCAGATTGGCTAAAAAACCAGACAATTCATCACGCACCATTAAGAGACCACGGGGGTTTCTTTTAAGAGTTCCCTAAGCTTTTCGACCATGACATCATTGATAATAAAACGTCGTTTACCAAGAG
>NZ_JBHIMK010000264.1:0-1602 GCF_042194085.1 Bartonella sp. MU70NMGDW | reverse complement strand
ATAGATGCGTTAGCAAGTATTTTTACACAAAAATCGAATATTCAGCTCTAAAATAAATAAAAAACATGAGACGTGTTCAATCTTTTTTTAAAATATAAAAGCCATTCGTTATTTTTTGAAAACACGGAGATTTTATTGATGATTTTTCACGTCTCACGAGAAATTTTTACACGCCTCACAAACGTCGTGCTCTTCACAAACGCTTTCATGAAATGAATTTAGGGGCATGAAGAGATTTTTAACCAACGCGTAAGTCAGCAACTTTGGTAACATAAGAAAAGGATCATACCAACGTACATTTTTTTAATAAACTATTGATATCCAAATGATTTTATACTCTTCATAAATAGCATTGCCAAGAATTTGTATTAAAAGACATTTCTTTTAAAGAAGCGCATAAACAAGCAATGTAATGGTAGCCTTACATAAAGCCTCTCAATGCACTGCCTCTCAATACCCTCCCTCCCAATGCCCTACCTCCCAATTTCCACCCTCCCAATACCCTGCCTCCCAATGCCCTGCCTCTCAATTTCCACCCTCCCAATGCCCTACCTCCCAATGCCCTACCTCCCAATTTCCACCCTCCCAATGCCCTGCTTCCCAATGCCCTTATGTTCTATGCATAAAGGTCAAGTTGAAGAGAATATATGGAAAACCCTTGGCTCGAAAATATGAAAAGAAGGCATGAGGCTACAACAGAATTTCGCGTGCCTTTATCATCAGAAGCATTAAAAATTCTAAAACAAGCGCGCCTACTGTCTCGTAATGATTTTTTTCGGCCACCTGTCATGGTCCCCTTAGTTCAAAAATTGCTCCCCACCCAAGAATTTTCTGTCACAATATAGGCAACAAACAGAACTTGAGTATAACAACATGGGTTTGGCTCCAGTTTAGGTGATGAGCTTACCGAAAAAAAGATGAGAGCAAGGCGAAAAATTAGCTTTTATCTTTAAGCTTCTCAAATGGAGCAGTCTCCCCATTTCAGAGATCAACGAAACAGAGAGATGCTTATTCTCCTATGCAAAAGCTTGAAATACCAGCATCTTATTCATAAAAAAACAAACCAGCCCCATCATGCTCTTTTCAACTCTGTCTTTCCAACGCTCAATAGGTACTAACTCTTAACTACTGACTCTTCATGATTGCGTTGGTTCATAAAAACCGTAGTGACCTCTCACCTTATGAAGCACAAACACAGGATTTTTTAACGGTGCATGCATAAACCTGAAATAAAAAATAGAACTGTATTAGGAATAAATGACTATAAATCAAATAGTTATATTTTTATTAGCACAATATTTTCAAAGGAAACCACAATTCCCGCACAATAGAAACATTTCATAAAAACAAGAGAAAAAGCTATGGATTAAGAGTGAGATTCATTCACAATGACGGTAGATCAACCAGAGAAGAATAGAACAATCCTATAAGATAAAGAAACTGTCATAAAAGGAAAAACTGTATGAAACATGAAAAAGCATAAAAAAAAACGGGCACAGAAGGCCCGTTTCTTTATTACCTCTACGGAATAAGAGCTTAGAAATCCATTCCGCCCATTCCACCCATTCCGCCACCAGGCATTGGAGGCATTGGTGTATCTTT
>NZ_JBHIMK010000263.1:0-1604 GCF_042194085.1 Bartonella sp. MU70NMGDW | reverse complement strand
GTATTTTAAAGGTAAAAAAGAGATCGAGATGAGGAAAGAGGACAGATGAAAATTATATTAAAGGGGTTGATGATTGTTCTTTTGGGGGGCTTGGGTATCGTTGGGTGTGGGCGTAAAGGGTCATTAGAGTTACCTCCTTCAACAGGAGTGAATTCTTCACAAGGAACTTTTGTTCCTCAAGGCAAAACAGATAAACCTTTTATTCTTGATAGGTTGATACAATAGGGATTTTTATGCGTTTTTTTTCTTATCATCAGGGTGTGCTCCACGCTGAAGGTCTTTCGTTTTTGGAACTTGCGCAGAAAGTTGGAACACCTTTTTATTGTTATTCAGCTAGCGCAATCGTTGCACATTTTAAAGATTATCAGAATGCATTTCATGATATGCCGAGTTTAATTGCTTATGCGGTTAAAGCGAATTCCAATCAAGCAGTTTTACAACTTTTAGCTAACAATGGAGCGGGAGCTGATGTGGTCTCAGAAGGGGAATTACGGCGTGCACTTGCTGTTGGTATTCCTGCGCAGAATATTGTTTATTCTGGTGTTGGTAAAACAGTGAAAGAAATAGATTTTGCTCTTGCACAAGATATTTATTGTTTTAACGTTGAATCAGAACCAGAACTTGAACAATTATCGGCGCGGGCTGATGCGCTTTCAAAAACGGCTCGGATTTCTTTACGCATTAATCCTGATGTGGATGCTAAGACTCACAAGAAAATTACAACAGGCAAGTCTGAGAATAAATTTGGTATTCCTCTGTCTTTGGCGGGTGATGCATATAAAAAGGCAGCCCAATTGCCCGGTCTTCATGTATGTGGTGTTGATCTCCATATTGGCAGTCAAATTTGTGATTTAAAACCGTTTGAAGATGCATTTGTTATTATTGCAGATTTTGTGCGTCAATTATGGAATAATGGTTATGCGATAACCCATATCGATATTGGGGGCGGGCTTGGTATTCCTTATGGTTATGAGCAGCGTCCAGTACCTTCTCCTTTTGAGTATGCAGCACTGGTAAAGAAACATATTGCCCCGTTAGGGATTAATATTATCTTAGAACCTGGGCGTAGTATTGTTGGTGAAGCCGGTGTGTTGGTGACATCGGTTGTGTATTTAAAAAAGGGGGAAGGACGAAATTTTGTTATTGTTGATGCGGCGATGAATGATTTCATGCGTCCAACGCTTTATGATGCGTGGCAAAATATAATGCCAGTGAAAAAAGCACCAGTAGATGCCCCTCTGATTAATGCTGATATTGTTGGTCCTATTTGTGAAACTGGTGATTATTTAGGCTTGGAACGTTCTTTACCAGTGTTGAAAGCGGGTGATGTTTTGATGTTAACAGGAGCGGGGGCTTATGGCGCAGTGATGGCAAGCACTTATAATAGTCGACTTTTGGTGCCGGAGGTTCTGGTTCAGGATACACGTTATGCAGTCATTCGTCCACGCCTTGATTATGCACAATTGATAGGCTGTGATCATGTTCCAGATTGGATTGAACCCAAATTAGATTGAGCATTATTAAATATTTTTGGTCTTATTTTTACTAAACTTTGATGAAACAATTTATTTTCTAGAAATTGTCTTGTATGGGGTTTATGATCT
>NZ_JBHIMK010000262.1:0-1609 GCF_042194085.1 Bartonella sp. MU70NMGDW | reverse complement strand
ATTAGAATGAACGCTGTAAACGGATCATACCTTGAAAAGCACTTTTCTTATTGAATAAATGTTTTTCATCATTATTTTTATCCGTCACAACGCGATCATCATTCCAAGAAACATAGGTTAATTCAGGTGTAATCACAAATCCTGGAACCAGCGTGTATGTAATATTTACAGAAGTTGCAAAGGTTTTTACAGCACTATAAGAAACTTGAGCATTCAAATTTGCCTTCGGAGTGAGTTTGTAAGTGGCACCCGCCCAAGCAGCCCATTTACCACCCCAGTTTGCATAAATCGTTGTGCTTTGTCGTGATAATTCATCATTTTCATTTACTGTGTAGTAATCAAGGCCGTTTTTATAACCAGCCATTACCCATAGATTGAAACGATCGTTGACATTGAAATCTGCACGTACTTTTCCAGCCCACTTTTTGTAGTAAGTATCATATGCTGCAACCGCTGAAAAACCACCCCATTTTTGCATAAACTTGATACCCAAAACTACATTGGGTGTGTAATTTTTAATTGCTTTACTTGGAAGAGTATCCTTCGTGATAGGAACAAGCTTATCATCTTTATCAATATAGTATCCGCTTATTCCAGGAAGAGCATCTGAATTATTGCCTAGTTCAGCTCCGATAATAGCAGAAAAGCCGGAGTCACCATTAAAGGTGTAGGAAATAAAATTAGTGCGTGTTGTGCCTGCAGGTGCTATGCTGTCATCATTGAGAACATTTCCATAACCACCAGTCCAGCTGTTGAAAATTGTGTCATCAAGACCTACGCGAAAACCACCCAGTTCAATGTAAGCGGCTGAAAGCCTTGCACCAGCTTTATCACCACCATCACCCCAGCTTGAGAAAATTCTTGCATATGAACGAAGTGTCCCCATTTCTGTTTCAGAAGCTGCTTGAAAAACAAGGGTGAGCCGTGATGATGCGCCATAGGTTTTTCTTTTTTGGTTCAGTTCAGTTTCGCTTGTTGCATCGATATTATCACCGCCTATAAAATCAGTACGAACATTTCCTGATAAACGCATGCAGGTTTCTGTTCCAGGGATATAAAAATATCCTTTTCCGTAGGCATCACAAACGCGAATATATTCTACAGGTTCGGGTTCGGGGATAACTGTTGAAGCAGCATGTGCTCCAGAAATTGTTAAAAAAGCTGCTGTAGAGCTTAAAAAGAGGGATTTAATATTCATATAGGATCTCCGAGGTCCGTTAATTTTCTTCTAAATTCTAAAGGCTATCATTTACCTAACGCATTAAGGACAAAGACATAAGTAAAATACGCGGCACTTGTTATCTTAGCTATACTAATCTTTTTAGATATTCAAATATGAAATTACCTTTTTGTAATGTATACATGTACTATTCGAGATAATGTGGTAAAAAAGACACAATTTTTGTTTTGTTAACTTTTTATCCCTATGGGCTCAATAGGAGAAAAATTTCAGATATTTGGGAAAAAAATCGAAAATGTCTTGAACTTTCTGTTGATACCATTTATGCCTCTCTGTTGGAGAGGTGGCCGAGTGGTCGAAGGCGCTCCCCTGCTAAGGGAGTAGGGCTCAAAAGGCTCTCGAGAGTTCGAATCTCTTCCTCTCCGCCAT
>NZ_JBHIMK010000261.1:0-1617 GCF_042194085.1 Bartonella sp. MU70NMGDW | reverse complement strand
TAATACGGTCAGCGAGTCTTCCAGTGATGACAGTAAAAATCCCACAAAAAATAGCACCAACAATTTCGATTTGAAGCGCTTGATGAAATGGCAATTGCAAATGGTTTGTTGAATAGCTTAACAAATATGTAGTAACCAAGTAAAATAAAACAAAAGTTGCCATACCAGAAAATATTCCAAGAAATAAGATTCGTGGACATTTTAAAAAGACATCTATGATAGGAACTTTGACATGTTCTTTACTTTCAAGAGTTTTTTTGAATTGAACAGTTTCATTGATTGAAAGACGGACCCATAATCCTATAATCATGAAAACAACTGAAGCAATAAAAGGAATACGCCATCCCCAGGCTAAAAGTTCTGCACGATCAAGGAAATGTAACAGACCTAAATAAACAGCAATAGATAAAAACAAACCTATTGAAACGCCTAATTGGGGGAACATCGCATACCAGCCGCGCTTTTCTGGAGGGGCATTTTCTGTTGCGAGCAAAACAGCTCCTCCCCATTCTCCTCCTAATCCAATTCCCTGTCCAATACGGCACAAGGTTAAGAGGAAAGGGGCAAACCACCCAGCTATTTCATAAGTAGGAAGAAAACCAATAATGACTGTTGAAAGACCCATTGTGAGAAGAGAAGCGATAAGTGTTGCTTTTCTTCCAACTTTATCTCCAAAATGTCCAAAAACAACTGATCCAAAAGGGCGGGCAAAAAAGGCTGCTCCAAATATTAGGAAAGATTGTAAAATGGCAATCTGATCATTTTGTGTTGGAAAAAACACATGAGGAAATATAAGAGCTGCGGCAGTGCCAAAGACATAAAAATCAAAGAATTCAATTGTTGGGCCAATAAGGCTTGCAAATAAAATCCGACGAGGGGAGTTTCTGTTGCTTGTAGCTTTCATTTCTGAGTTTATAGACATGAATAGAACGTCCCTTTCAGTGTATGACAAATCAAATGACGAGTTAACTGAATATAACTATAGAAATTTCAAATCAGTGTCGAGTCAATATTATGACATTTCGTTATATATTAGAACAATGATTATGGATGATGAGTATGGAGAGGTGTTTTATATATTATCCAAATTGAATAAAATAAAGACATTGCTTTAAATGCTGTAGAAGATGGCAATAGGTGGCCATAAATGCAGCTCTCATTCACATTGCTGTTTCCTTTAAAGTTTAATGCCATTTTTATCTATTAAGGAATCAATCTTATTCGCAGATCAGTGTTTAGTGTCTCAAAATATTAAAAATATTTTTTATGGATGCAATTACAACACTTTTAAAGTGTATCTAGAACAAATTAAATCTTTTAGTTGTGCATGCATTTTAAAAAACATGGTGTATATCTGATCTGTCAGAGCTTAATCCATCGAATGCTTTGTTATCTTAAAAGACATGAGGTTGAGCAATTACATTATGTTTTTTTGGTCTATGCACTTTTTTCTAAATGGGGAAATTTAAATTTGAAATTATGGAGTGCGAATAATGCAGCGCAAATTTAAATTAAGTTTTTATGCATTAATGACCAGTGTTTTTTTTGTCAAGATTGCGAGTGCAGATGGAGTAGCGACACCAAAAGAAAAGTTATTAACACCAGTAAGTATCAGTG
>NZ_JBHIMK010000260.1:0-1631 GCF_042194085.1 Bartonella sp. MU70NMGDW | reverse complement strand
GTGATAGTAGGTGGGCGGTGTGGCATGTTTATTCCCCTTCATTTTAGATGTAATTCACTCGTGGCGTGAATCACGCTTGTGTTTAAAAAGTTGTTTGTGTGGTTAGAAACGGCTTATAGAGATACTATAAGACTAGTCGTTCGTATTTCTATTCCATAATTGTTGTTTTTAATGCATGCTTTGTCTTTTAAGCTCTTGAGACAGCACACCAATTCCTTTTGCTGTGATTTTTGCGCAAGGAATGACTTTTTCTATTCCACTTGCGGTTTGAAGTGTGATGGTTGGACAATCCATAAGTTTCTTTTGGATTTTGTCTTGATACGGTAGCAAATTTCCACCTGCTGCTCGTCTGTAAACCCAACCTTTTTCTTGTAAAAATTGAATGAATTGTTTTGGTTGCATCTCGAGTATTTTAGCGGTTTCTGTAAGACCAAAGAGTCCATTATGACGCTGTAAGCTTTCAAGAGCCATGGCTTTTGGTGTTAAATCTTCAATGATGGTGTCTTTTTGATCTATTTGACCTTGTAGGTAATTCAAAAAGCCAATCATAGCCTTTGGACTTGAATAGTCGATTTGTGGTGTTACTGCTTGCTTTTCCAACTCTTGCCAACGGTCTATAATCCTAGCGCGTAATGTCATGCTGTAACCAGAAACTAAAATGAGGCATTCACGTTTAGGAAGGTTGTAACAGTTTTGGGGCTTGCCCTGTTTATCTAAATAGGTGGATCCAAATTTGGATTGACCCCCTTCAGGATATAATTCTCCTAACATTTGTCGAATATCACGCATAATATGCGCATGTTGCTTACCGCATAACTCTGCAATTTCACGACTAGACATGGTTGGAACAGTTGTGTTTTGAAAATTGTTTTCAGATATTGTAATAAAGTTTCGCATCATCACCCCCTTAATTAAGAAAAACATAAGTTTTGGTATAATATTCTGCCTAAGTTTCTATGGCGTTCTGCTTTAGCGATTTTCCTTGCTGCGTGAATTTTGAAGTAATGATTATCGGTTTTATCTGTTTCTATTTCAGATTTTGGACAAATCTTCTGTCTGTTCCATTCTTGTTTTGTAAAAACAAAATCCACGCCTTCTTTTAGATCAAACTTTTCAACACAATCGTTAAACCAAGTGGAAAAATCTTGTTTCAAATGTAAGTGCCTATGCATCACATGGGCTTTGACCATTTTGGCATAACCAATTTTGTTGTCTACCTCGTTTTCAGGTATGAGATATCCTTCACTATCATTATCATGTGTGTTCATAAGTTTACTCTAATCAATTATTGATGGGAAAAGGGGAGGCGCTTTTAAAAGCGCCCTTTAGAATTTTTAAAGCACATCACAAGGACACAAACGGTGTTGTTGTTCATAAGTACCGTAAATCTCATCATTATATTTTTCGTCTGCGATCTCGTCTAAAAGTCTATTGTAAACATCACTTTCTTGTATAAAGTAATGAACCTCACTATCTTCATCGAGACGTTCGATATTTTCTTTTACATATGCTTCTGCGATCTCTTCAGAAATGTCTTCACAGTTCTTTTCAGAAGGATTGATGCGAAAGATTTGGATTGCATCATCTGCCTCGTCAATAATTTTTAGAACTTGGCTTTCATCCAGTGGTCC